>JAGWXQ010000128.1 GCA_018969805.1 Paenibacillaceae bacterium
CCACATCCCCATCTGCAAGCTCGTACCGTTTGATTTTTCGTTCCTCTTCTTCGATGGTGTCCATCTCCGCATAATCGATCCCGTCGTGACCGATATTCGATAGGTTGGGTATCCCGATGCGCCCGATTGTCGTATCTTTTTTGAGAATGAATTTCCCGCGAAACACTTCTGCCACTTCTTTGAGTTTCACTTTTTTGTGTGGAGAGTCGACAAACTGTTGGATGTAGACGTGGTCTTTTGCGAGCAACAGTTCAATGTACCAATCTTCTTGGCTGAGAAAGTGGTGTCTGGTGATGGATTTTACCTCTTTTGGCATGAGCTGTTCTTTTTCGAGATGCAAAGTGCCGATTTGAATTTTGGCCAACCACCGACTACGACCGGTGATGGAAAAGAAGTACGTCCTGATGGAAGTCGCCGGCCGGAATGTCCTTTCTGGCAGTAAGAAAATTTGGTTTATATGATAATTTTTTGCAATGAACGCGCGAAGTTCTTCAAATCTCTTTTTGGCAAACGTGATTTTTACAAGAACAATTACATCCAACGCCCCCTGATCATCCAAATGCGTCAACAAATTTTCCATGGCAATGCCGTCGCTGTCTTTCGTCATAAATGATGTCCCGCTTTCTTCGGGTTTCGTTCCGAAGTTCGGCAGGGCGAAAATGTATGCGTACGTCTGGGTACCCAAACAAGCGGCATAGATTGACTCAAACACGACTTCCACGTGGTCGTGGTCTTGAAATACAAATTTCAACAATGGATAAAATTGCTTGTGTTGCGTCGTAAGTGTCACGGGTCGTGGTGCACAGGTGTCAATGATCGGTTTGAGTCCCCAAAATGTTTCTCGGCTTCTGGGATGAGCACACTGTGCGGATCGAGGGCCTTTACTTTCTCCTTGATATCATTTGTCACGTAGTGCGGGGAAATTACCGTTCCCATCCTGTCGTTTTGATAAATCGCTTCCGCAAACGAAATCAACTCGATCGGTTCCAACGCAACAAAAAATGCATAAAAATCATGGCGATCCACTAGAAAAAAAACCGAGCGTTGCTTCCGTTGCTTTTTTCATGGTTAGAAAGATAATTTCTGGGTCATTTTCGCCGTTCATCTTACCATACAGCGCCTTTTGGGTCATTTTTACCCGAAGCATCTCCACCAAAAGTTGCTTTCAAGAAACAATCTGTCTTCGATACAATTCATGTAAGGCGATTTTGATTGCTTTGTTCATGTCGCCCCTCCTTTCTATGCGCATCCGACAATACAAATATACAGTATAGTATTTTAGTATGTCAATACTTTTTTGTAATTTTTTATACCACGTTTATGAACCGCGACAAAAGTGCGCACGGTGTTGTACGAATCACGATTTCGATCGATAGTCCCCCGCAAACGGGCGTCCTCTGTGATTCGTATTATGGTCCGAACCATTGCCAGAAGACCGTCGCTTCCCACGGGCACAACATCAAAAATCCTCATGATACGGGAAACACCAAATGTTCGTCCTCCTCACAAATGGGGGGAACATTTGGTGTGCATACACGGATGCACGGATCGAATGCATAAAGAATACCAGAAACGCTTTGCCATGGAGTGGGGATGATTTAATGCGTACGCATAGGGTATCAAAATCCTGTTTCGTATAATGAGGCAAAAAAACATTATTATTTTATCGGCACTTGCCAATGCCCCACTTTATTCAGGACGAACTCGCTCAAAGAACGTTTTTTTCTTTCATGCTTGCCTGTTATTCTGTGACGTTTTATCATTTATCCCTACAATAGGTGTGCACTACTTTTGCGTTACTTATGACTTTTCCGTCATTTCGTTTAGCTTCTTCATCTGCAAACGGGGGGCGTCAAGAATTGTGTGTAAATGGGGATAACCCCGTCTCGTAGCATGGGGACCCATGCTACGTGGAGAACATGGCGAGTAGGGCAGCACGCGCTTGATCAAAGCCGTTATGACAACGCGTGGCAAAGCATTGGTTATAGCTTGCAAATCTTGAAAAAAAAATTTTTTCTAGCGCTTGCTCATGGGGGAATTGCTCCTTTCGATTGGTGTATTTTTTGATTTGTTTGTTGAACGATTCAATGAGATTCGTAGAAGAAATAGATTTTTAAATTGATTTCGGAAAGCGTTAGAACGTGAAGGTATGCGAATTTTCTTTAAGGGATTTTGTGACTTTTGGATAAGCAGCATCCCACTTCGCACAAAACGCTTCACGTGCTGCTTTCCCTGCCTTTACCCCGTCGGATCGATAAACTGATTGGAAGTCTTTACACACTTGATCACGATCTCGTACGAAACACGGATTAAAAACATCTATACAGCGGATCTTCCTTTCACGAAAAAGTTTTCACCGTTAGGATGTCTGTATTCAGACAGTGTTTCGTATGCGAGACGTACTGTATGGGCAATATTGCGGGATAAATTGGACACAGTATGTCTGGTACTTTGTTTGCGGGTACACCGTTTCAATGGCATTGACGATGCCGCTGAGTCCGTCAGAGATGAACAGAAGAACTTGTGCTGCGCCACGCTGTTTTATGTCCTCGAGTAACACGTTCCACATGTATGCGGATTCTGTAGGGGCGATCGAGTAGGCAAGGACTTCCTTTGTGCCGTATTCTCGGACTCCGATGGCGATGTGGACTGCATCCCATGAGACAGTGTCCCGTTTCACCGCTTGGGAAGATCCACATTCCCTAATTGTTCCTCTAAGTATTTTTTCATGTGCTTCCATGCGGTATCAAAACACATCGCAAACCGCTGTATACACGATTCCTTTAAGGATTCGACTAAAAATGCAGGTACCCAGTCTTTGTTTTGTACATAATCCTGGTACCGTTCCTCCAGCCTAGAGAGGGCATCTCTAAACTTTTGAACATGTATTTCACGCGTCAATTTCCATCTCCCCCCTTACGCTAATAAACGTCTCTTATTGAAAACACACATGCGCAGAAAGATGTCTTTTGCGATAAAAAAGGGCTTTTTACCCAAACGGATCGCTGTATTCATATCGTGTTTCGTATTCGCAGGACGCGCACAAAACATCAAATAAATACATCGATCATCGCCTCCGATTGTTGTTTTTTGTACCCCCTTGCGGTCAAAATATCCCCTAAATCTGTAGACTGGTTTTGACGGCTTTATGAAAACCGACTTCAAGATTGAGACGTTCGGCCATATTCGTCGTTGTGCACAGCGGATACGCTCTGGTCAACTCCTGCACCAACGCAAGGTACGTGTCTTTGCGCTTTTGACCAAGACCGATCACGTAATCCATCGTGGCCACGATCGCCTGTGCTTTTTCGCTGGATTTTCCGGTGAAAAATGTATGGTACTCGTGACCGTGGAGCATTTCCTTGATCAGTTCGTACTTTTCCAGCAACAATTGGGCTGCAAGGTCCGTATCGATCTCTGTCGTCTGCTTGTCGCTTTCCGTGTACTGATGCAACGCTTTTTCAAATTTTCCGCAATGCCGATGTAGTCGGCCACCAATCCACCTTGTTTGTCCTGAAACACCCGATTCACCCGTGCAATCGCCAGCATGAGGTTATGACCGCTCATTGGGTTATCCACGTACAAGGTGTGCATGCTCGGCACATCACATGCGGTGAGCCACATGTCCCGTACAATCACAAGTGTTCACTCGTCGTTTTTGTCCTTCATCCGCTTGGCTAGCGTTTCGCGCGTCGCTTTTGTGCCCACATGTTTTTGCCAGTGCGCTGGATCAGAAGAACTACCGGTCATGACAATGTTGAATTTCCCATCTGTCCTTTAGATGATAGGAATATGATACAATTTCTATAGACCGATTTGCACCTCAAGCAAGAGAGAATGTGTCATTCTCCAGGAAGTAAACTTCTTATTGAGACGATCATGCCTGCGGATGCGCGGACCCGCGTATTGGCAGCACTGCACAATGCGCATCCGTATGAGACGGTCGCATACGACGTATTGCCACTGGCGCACGAAGTACACAAGCCTTATGGCATCGGGCGCGTCGGTACGATCGCGCCGTGTACGCTCCAATCATTTGCTGCACATACCAAACACGCGTTTGGCATTCCGTACGTACGCTTCGTCGGGGATGCCTCGCGCACGGTCCGTACGATCGCCGTACTCGGGGGCAGTGGCAAACGCGCCTTGCCCCACGCGATCGCATGCGGAGCGGACGTACTCGTCACAGGGGACATCGACCACCATACGGCGATCGATGCACGATTACACGGCTTGGCACTCGTCGATGCAGGACACGCCATCGAAGACATCGCGATGGCGCATATGGCACGCGTGCTCAATGAAAAAGGGATTCGCGCGTACCACGATCACGACGGTGCATCTCCTTTTGTGTGCGTATGAGCCATAGAGCTGGCCATCGATCTTTTTAAAAACACTCCTTGCAAAAAACAACCCGATGTGTGCGATACGGAATGTGGATGAGATGCGATGGGATGCAACCGATCGGTGTATATGATCCAGTAACGTTCCGCACACATCATGCAATAGTCGATCTGCGTCCAAACGAGGTGGTCGTCATGAAACACGACGCGCTGTTTGAACAATGGGAACGATGGAAGTGGAATGCAAACGAGGTTTCAAAAAACGTGCGCACAACGATAGCTTGAACGGGATAACACGCATCGTGCAACG
>JAGWXQ010000129.1 GCA_018969805.1 Paenibacillaceae bacterium
GACGTACACGTTCAGTACACTCGGGTTGCACAATGTTGCACCGAAGCAACTGCGCGCATAGACGCGTTGCTTCAGACGGTACATGAGGGAAAAGTCGTTCGGGAAGGAGTCAAAACGGCGATTGTCGGTAAGCCAAATGTCGGTAAGTCGTCATTGCTCAATGCGCTGATGCGCTGCGAACGCGCGATTGTGACAGATGTACCGGGAACGACCCGCGACGTATTGCGTGAGTACGTTGTCATTGAAGATGTTCCGTTGATCGTTTGTGATACAGCAGGATTGCGGCAAACGGACGACATCGTCGAGCAAGCGGGTATTGCGCGCACATGGGAAACAATTGACGATGCGCAGCTCATTGTTGTCGTATTGGATGCTTCCCGTGGGTGGGAAGAAGGGGAACGAGAATGGATTGCGCAATGGAGCAACAAACCGATGGTCGTTGTTCTCAACAAAAGCGATTTGCCTGCAGTGCGCACGATCGACCACGTACGCACGGTACATCCGCACGTCGTATGCACGTGTACGAAACATGCGATGGGGATTGATGCGCTCGGCAAAACCATTTGCGCAGTATTGGACGTGCACCCGATCGACGAAGACGATGCGACGGTCATTACGCACGTGCGTCACGAACAGCTGCTCGTGCAGGCGCGCACAGCGCTGTGCGAGGCACACCAAGCGCTGGGGGAGCGTATGCCGATTGATGTTGTTGCGTTTGACGTGCACGCTGCATGGCAGACGCTCGGACAATTGCTCGGTGAAGAAATTGGGGATTCGTTGCTTGACCATATTTTTTCGCAATTTTGTCTCGGAAAATAGCAAGGAGGGTCGGTATATGCCGTATGAAGCAGGCGCGTACGATGTCATCGTCGTCGGAGCAGGGCATGCGGGATGTGAAGCCGCGCTTGCTGCCGCGCGGATGGGTGCATCGACGTTGGTATTGACGATCAATCTCGATATGGTCGCTTTTATGCCGTGTAATCCATCGATTGGAGGACCAGCAAAAGGGCACGTCGTTCGAGAAATTGATGCGCTCGGCGGAGAAATGGGAAAAACGATTGATCGGACGTTTATTCAAATGCGAATGCTCAATACGGGCAAAGGACCCGCAGTGCATGCGTTGCGCGCGCAAGCAGACAAAGCACGATACGCCCAAATGATGAAGCACACGCTTGAAAACGAAAAAAACGTGACGCTGCGCCAAGCACTTGTCGAGCAATTGCTGATCAAAGACGAACGGTGTATCGGATGTGTGACCCATACCGGAGCGATTTTTCGCGCTCAGGCAGTCGTATTGACGACAGGGACGTATTTGCGGGGAAAAGTCATTATTGGGGAGACGACGTTTGAGAGTGGACCAAACAACCAATGTCCTTCGATCACGCTTGCAGAACAGCTCGCGGAGTTGGGATTTGCGCTTGTGCGCTTTAAGACCGGGACACCTCCTCGCGTGCATCGGGATACGATTGATTTTTCAAAAATGAGTGCACAACCAGGGGACGAGGAGGTTCAATTTTTCTCTAGCGAAACGACGGAACGTCCACCTATGCAACAAGTACCGTGTTGGCTGACGTATACGACCGCGCATACGCATGAGACGATCGTGGACAACTTGCATCGCGCGCCGATGTACAGCGGTGTGATCGAAGGGACTGGGCCACGGTACTGTCCATCGATTGAGGACAAAATTGTTCGCTTTGCAGACAAAGGACAGCACCAATTGTTTCTAGAGCCGGAAGGGACGCATACAGCAGAGTATTACGTGCAAGGATTTTCTACGAGTATGCCCGAAGACGTGCAGTTGCGCATGCTTCGATCGGTGCCGGGCATGGAGCACGTCGAAATGGTGCGCACAGGGTATGCGATCGAATACGACGCGATCGTACCAACCCAGCTGTGGCCAACATTGGAAACAAAACGCATTGCCCGGTTGTTTACAGCTGGACAAATAAATGGGACATCAGGATACGAAGAAGCTGCCGGGCAGGGGCTAATCGCGGGGATCAATGCCGTCCATGCTGTGCGCGGAACGAAACCGCTCATTTTGCGCCGCGACGAAGCGTACATCGGTGTACTTATCGATGATTTGGTCACAAAGGGGACAAACGAACCGTATCGGTTGTTGACATCACGCGCCGAATTCCGTTTGTTGTTGCGTCATGACAACGCGCACATGCGACTGACGAACATTGGGTATGCGCACGGATTGATCTCTGCGCAACGGTACGAGCGATTTTTGGACGATAAGCAGGCGGTCGAACAGCTGCAAGCGCGATTGCGAACGACAAAAATTCAACCCGTGGATGAAGTGCAACGCCTGCTTACTGCGTGGGGCACGGCTCCAATTACACAAACCGTGTATGCAGAGACGATGTTGATGCGTCCTGAACTTACCGTGGAACGCGTGTTGCAGCTCATGCACATATGTACAGGAGAACAGAGCGATTATGTGAAAGACGTGCGTGCTTTTGTCGATAGTGAAATCAAATACCGTGGGTATATCGAAAAACAGCGGGCGCAAGTAGAGCGGTTGAAAAAAATGGAAAACAAACGCATCCCGCACGACATCGATTACACACACGTTCGGGGGCTCGCTTCCGAGGCAAAAGAAAAACTTGCCCGCGTCCGCCCACTGTCGATCGGACAAGCCGCGCGCATATCTGGGGTTACGCCGGCAGATGCATCGATACTGCTTGTTTATGTAGAGCAACACTACCGTGCTGGAGGTGTGCGCACTGCCCAGTGAATCGCAGTTTGCAGCAGCATTGGCATGCATTGGCGTGAAGATAAATGAGGAACAATGCGCACAATTGCGCACATATGCCGATATGTTGATTTCCGTTTCTCAACATACGAATCTTACCGCAATTACCGACCGTGATGCCGTGTACGAAAAACATTTTTATGATAGTGCTACTGTATGCACAGCGGTTTCGATGGATCGGTGTACGGAAATGCTCGACATTGGTGCAGGGGCGGGGTTTCCAGCACTCGTCCTGCGTACGCTGTGGCCACATCTTGGTGTTACGGTAGTTGAAGCACGGAGGAAGCGCGTGCGGTTTATGCAAGACGTGTGCAATGCGCTGGGGTTTTCCGACGTACGCATTATTCATGGCAGGGCAGAGCACGTCGTCCGGGTGGAAGCGCAAAAACGATACGGGCTCGTCGTCGCGCGTGCTGTGGCCTCGACGGCACAGTTGGCACAATGGTCCCTTCCGTTTGCCCGAAGTGGTGGCGATGTCGTAGCGATGAAAGGGCCAGAAGACGACTGGACGGATGCGACACCGATCATTCATCGCTATGGGGGCGCAATCGCGGATGTCATTACGACACAGCTTCCATGGTCTGGTGCACGGCGCACGTTGGTGCGAATGACAAAAGTACGCGATCGTGTTTCACGTGAAACATAGAGGAGGCACGCAACGATGACAGGATGGCAAAAACTCCTCGGAAAACAACCCAAACAAGCTGAAGACATTCGGGCGTTGCCGATTGGTACGATCGTCTTCAGCCCTTTTCAACCCCGCATCCATGTCGATGATGACGCGGTCGCACAGCTCGCGGCATCGCTGCACACACACGGGATGATCCAGCCGATCGTGGTACGCAAGCGTGGCGATCAGTACGAACTGATCGTCGGCGAGCGCCGATTGCGGGCGGCGCAAGCAAATGGTTGGGAAACAGTGCCTGCAATCGTCAGAGAGATGACCGATACCCATGTAGCTGCTACAGCAATTATTGAAAACGTGCAACGCGAAAATTTGACACCGATTGAGGAAGCGAACGCATACGCACAACTGATGGATTTGTGTGAGATGACCCAAGAGGCGCTAGCGCAACGCGTCGGAAAAAGTCAGTCTGCGATCGCGAACAAACTTCGGTTGCTGCAGCTGTGCGATGATGCAAAAGATGCGTTGCTGCACAGGCAGATTACCGAACGACACGCCCGTGCGTTGCTTGCATTGCGCGACCCAGAACAACAAACGGTCGTGTTACAGGAAACGATCAACAAACAATGGAGTGTAAAACAAACTGAACAACGGGTAGAGCAATTGCTGCACAAATCCCCCGCTCAAAAGCAAAACAAGTCGATTGCATTGCCGAAAAATTTGCGGTTGGCGATCAATACCGTGCGGCAATCGATTCAGCTTGTAGAAAAAACAGGCATGCATCTTGAAACGTTTGAGCAAGAACACGAGGAACATTACGAAATTATTATCCGTATTGCCAAAAATCCATCACAGCGTGCGTAGGGCACCGAGAAAGAGGGGGCAATTGTGGGCAAAATTATTGCAATTACGAACCAAAAAGGAGGGGTTGGGAAAACGACGACCGCAGTCAATTTAAGTGCAGGACTATCGAAGATGGGCAAAACGGTCCTTCTCGTCGATATGGATCCGCAAGGGAATACGACAAGCGGTCTTGGGGTCAACAAAGCGGACGTTCCGTATTGCATGTACGATGTACTCATTAATGAGATTCATCCAAAGGATGCGATCGCATCGACTTCCGTAGAGCGATTGCGGATCATCCCGGCGACGATTCAGCTTGCAGGGGCAGAAATTGAGCTTGTTCCGACGTACTCGCGGGAGACGCGTCTGCAACAAGCATTGGAACTCATTCGGCATCAGTTTG
>JAGWXQ010000130.1 GCA_018969805.1 Paenibacillaceae bacterium
AGCATTGTCGCGATCGTAATGCACCCAGCGCAATGCGAAGCATTGTCGCGATCGTAATGCACCCAGCGCAATGCGAAGCATTGTCGCGATCGTAATGCACCAAGCGCAATGCGAAGCATTGTCGCGATCGTAATGCACCAAGCGCAATGCGGAGCATTGTCGCGATCGTAATGCACCAAGCGCAATGCGCAGCATTGTCGCGATCGTAATGCACCAAGCGCAATGCGGAGCATTGTCGCGATCGTAATGCACCAAGCGCAATGCGGAGCATTGTCGCGATCGTAATGCACCAAGCGCAATGCGAAGCATTGTCGCGATCGTAATGCACCAAGCGCAATGCGGAGCATTGTCGCGATCGTAATGCACCCAGCGCAATGCGAAGCATTGTCGCGATCGTAATGCACCCAGCGCAATGCGAAGCATTGTCGCGATCGTAATGCACCAAGCGCAATGCGCCAACGCAATGTGTGGTTGCATAAATAAGCCCCCTGCTCATGTGGAGAAGGGGGCTTTAATTCACTTTTTGATTATGGTGAAAAGCGGATGGTCTCGGGTACGGATTTCACGGTTCGGATCGATTGGGTCAAATGGGAGTGACACGTCTTTTTTTGCTTCTTTTAGAATATCGTCTATGTATTTCGCGCTTTTTCGGATAATGGGTGTGCGGTCAAGTCCAAAATAGTGTGTAAAAAAGATAGGGTTCATCAAACGTCTGTGAACCAATGTTGACGCTGCTTCGTTGCGGGTTTGTGGCAGTTCTACAGGTAACCGCCGAGAGCCCTTCTCATTGGTCATAAGGAGACAGCCGGACCCGGCAGATCACCATCGCCACGGTACACCAAGATGCATCAAGCTTGGTTCTACTGCGCAGTAGATCAAATATCCCTGCGCGATCGTACATGTCCGTTTTCGCGCACGTTCATATACATCGCATTGACGATGATCGTGGCCTCAAACAACTTCCATTACGATCAGTTTGACGTTCGTCTGTGCGTTTATAGCGGTACGCACCGATTTGTTCCGCGCGCTGCGCCTCCGACAATGGGTTTAGCTCAGATTCCAAAAGATCACGCAACCCTGAATTTGGAGCGGTTGACAAAAAAAGATGGTTCAGATTTGCATTTCCACAGTGGTATTGAATGGATCCATGATAAATTTTCCGTCGGATCATGAAATGTTGACAATCCCAATTCTACCCGAACTCTGCAAGAATGTTTTGCGACATGCTCGCAGAGGGATGTACACCAATATACGGACACAACGCACTTGACCGCTACCGCTACATAAGTGAACGTCGTGCTTCGTCTTTGACACGTCGCATGAGGCTGTACAAGTAGACGATGATCGCGCCTAAGGCGATCGCACCGATGATGATGACCGCATTGATAGACAGGGACAGTGCGCCGGAAGTTTTGAGACCTAAGAATCCGATCCCAATCAGCATAAAGATGTTTTCAAAAACGTTTTGAATGGCGACGACTTTGCCCGAACCGACCATCGGGCTGCCGAGTTTTTGCAGTGCGGCGTTCATAGGGACGATGTACAATCCACCGAGCACGCCGATCATAAGCAAAAACGGTACGAGCACAAACAAATTCGGTGAAAATACGCTTCCGATAATGACAAGCACGAGCAACATGCCCATCGGAGTCGAGCGATAAAACGTACGAATCTCATAAAACTTCGGCACGAGCAGTGCGCCGATAATAATGCCGATGACTGTTACACCAAAAATAAGTGGACGCTGTGATTCGCTCAGTGTCGGAATGTGCACCATGAGCCACTCGATAAATGCCAACCGCAACATTGCAGAAATCATCCAAAATCCCGCTGTACCAATGAGCGTGAAACGCGTAATCGGACTGCGCAGTAAGATCGCGATGTCTTTACCAAACGATAGTGCAGAGCCGATGTAGCGCAAAGATGCCGTCGTCGGACCGCGTGGGATCGATGCGGCGATCGTGATCGATACGGCGTACATAGCGATGCACAGCCCGAGTTCCAGAGCAATTCCAGGAAGATTTGCCATAAATCCCCCGACGACCGTCCCGAAAATGATCGCCATAATCGTGTATCCTTCGAGTTTTCCGTTTGCGGTCAAAAGCTGTTTGGACGTCGTAGTGAGTTCGAGAAGAATGCCGTATTTGGCCGGCGAATACACGACGGCCCCGATGCCGACGATCATGTAGCACCACGCTGGGGGCACACCAAAAAAGAGCAACGCAATGCCGATCGCTTTGATCGCATTCCCGATAAACAAGACGAGCGATTTCGGCATTTTTTCAGAAAATGTCCCGACAAAAGGGGCAAGCACGATGTATGCTACATAAAACAACGTCTGCGGTACGATCATGCTGTCTACAGGATTGATCACACCTTGATCCGTTAAAAAACCGAGAATAATGAAGAAAAACGCATTGTCCACAAAAGCACTAATAAACTGTGATACGTACAATTTTTGTAACGAAGTACCTTGTTTCAGCCACTTCATTGAAAAACCCCTTCTCCAATTAAGATCCATACTTAGTTTGTGCGCGTTTTGTCAGTGTGACATAGTCTGTTTTTCCGCTACCAAGAAGGGGGATTGCCTCGATCGTCTCATACGCAGATGGGGCAAACAATGGGCTTAATTGCTGTTTCTGCAGCGCATCGCGCACGCGTGTGGGATCGATCGGCTCTGTGGTGTAGGCGATGAGCCGTTCACCTTTGCGTGCGTCGGAAATGCAGACGACGGCCGCGGACGGTTGTTCGCTCGTGCACACGTTCAGGACGATGCGCTCGCTGATGTCAAGAGAGATCATTTCTCCGGCAATTTTGGCAAACCGCTTCAGTCTGGCCTGGATCGCAATAAATCCTTCGTCATCGATCGTGACGACGTCACCGGTGTCGTACCACCCTTCATTTGGGACAAACCCGCGGTCGTGGATGAGGTATCCGCGCATCATTTGATCGCCTTGCAGCAGCAGTTTGCCCCCCGCTGCAATGCCGTCGATGGGCTCGATGCGGACGCGCAGTCCGGGTACGGGACGGCCGACCGTGCCTTGTTTGGCAAAAAGTGGGGTGTTGAGCGAGACGATCGGTGCCGCTTCGGTCGTGCCGTATCCTTCTAGGATGCGAATGCCAAACTTGCTGTTCCACGTCGCTTGTACGGTACTGGACAGTTTTTCGGCCCCTGCAAATACATAGCGCAATGAGCGAAAGTCGTACGGATGTGCCGCGCGTGCGTAGCCCGCAAGAAACGTCGATGTGCCAAATAAGATTGTACAATTGCGATCGTAAATGAGTTCGCAAATCGTTTTGTAGTGCAGCGGGCTCGGGTACGTATATATGGGGATGCCACAAAGCAGAGGAAACATCGTGCCCGCTGTAAGCCCGAAGCTGTGAAACAACGGCAGAGCGTTCATGATTTTGTCTTGTTGTGTGCTATCGATCATGAGCCGTGCTTGCTGGACGTTTGCGAAGATGTTGTCGTGGGACAAGACGACCCCTTTCGATCGCCCTTCAGAGCCGGATGTAAACAAAATGACGGAGCGTCCTGCGTGTTTTGAACGTCTTCCGCGCAGCAGCAGTGTCCGCAGTTTGTCCCCGATTGTCAGAGATGCGCGCACGTCTTCCAAGTACGTGATCACAAGTCCGTGGTCGATCATCGCATCGATCGCAGCAGCCAATTGCGCTTTTTCGACAAACGCGCGTGACGTAATGACGTTGCGCAGGGAGGCGACATCGCAGTGCTCCAGCATGTGCCGCACTCCGAGCGAAAAATTGAGCATTGCAGGCGACTTCCCGATGCGAAACAGCGCAAATAGCGTCGCTATGTGCGCATTGACGTTGGGCAACAAGACGCCTACGACGTCCTTCGTTACGATCTTGTCGAAACAAAGAGAAAGTGCCGTTGCTCCTTGCACGAGTTTTTTGTACGTCGCCACGCCGTTGACGTCTTCAACGATCGGCATGTGTGGGTGTTTTTTCGCGGTGTCTAACCAGATGTTGTACAAATTCACGTTCGTTTGTTTGCGGGTGTCATATGCGACGGATTGCAGTGCATCGTACAACATCCGTACGGCGCGTTCTTTGACGGTGCGCATCGGAACCCCTCGCTCGATCGGAAGGCGCATCGAGGCACCGATCGTGACGCGTACGCGCGGAAACGTCTGTAAGGGCCACTTATTGTGCATCCGCGACCACCGACTGTACTGCAGCCCATCGATCCAGACGGGATAAACGTCCGCTTCGGACTTTACGGCAATAAACGCTGCACCGGCATACATTTTCATCATGCTTCCGGTCACCGTGATGCGCCCTTCTGGAAAAATGACGAGCGGGACACCGCTGCGCACGAGCTTGACCATTTCGCGAATCGCATACGGGTTTTGGGGATCGATCGCTACAGTATGGCGCAGCTTTGCAAACCACCCAAGCTTCTTGGCGATCGCGGTATTGATCAGAAAACATACGTTTTTTGGCAACAACAGTGCCAAAAGCAACGCATCGAAAAAAGAGACGTGGTTTGCCATAATGACGGTCGGACGTAAAAACGTAAGCCGATCCAATCCTATAATACGCAACCGCAATAGTCGGGATACGAGAAAACGCAACACTATGCCCCCTCCTTCTTTACC
>JAGWXQ010000131.1 GCA_018969805.1 Paenibacillaceae bacterium
CATACAAATAGTGCGACGAACCGATGGTCACAGCGATGAAAAACGCGCACAAACTCACAAACGCGAGCGTATTTCCGATGGTGCGCTTATGCATCGTGCGCCGCATCAACAAGCCCAATACGACGCACACCAGCGCAGTGGTCGCAAAAAAACCAATGAAGTATCCCGCTCCAATGTACCCACACGCGACACAGAGGACGACGAGCAACGTGCGGTTTTTTTTCATCGCAACCACCTTTTTCGATCGATCCGTTGCGATTACGCTTGTTGCTTGTATTGGCTCAGCTTCTCTTCAATGCGTTCATGCGCAACGGCTCTGTACGTTCCATTGTGCATGATCTCGGCCTCTGCTTCAAGTGCAATCACTTTTTGTTCCATGCGCCGGAATACGCCGTGCGCCGACATATCGGAAACGATTGCGCATTGTTGCGCAAATTTTTTTTGCATCCAAGCCATCTGCGCACGATGGATGAGCATGTCGCGCTTCTGCACCGCTTCACACAGCTTTTGGCGCACATCTTGCAGGTGCCTTGTCCAGCGTTCGATCATCTGCTCGTAGTCGCTGTGCAGAGCCGACAATGCGTCACGGCGCTGTTCGTATGCGAGCAACTGAGCGATCGCATTGCGGGCGCGGTCATCCCGTCCCGAACGCACCTCCAGCGCAATGCATTCTTGCGTCCGTTGGATCATTTGCTCATATTGCCGTTGCTCTTGCTCGATCATTCGTTTTCGCGCCACATGCTGTGCCAATGTGTTTGCAGCGTTGCGCTCGTCTTGAGCCATGTCCCGCACACTGTGTTGCAGCATGATGTCTGGCCGCTCACATTGATCTAATGCATGATGTACAGACGCTGTCGTTATTTCGCGAATGCGTGTACATATCCCCATGTTCCTCATCCCTTCTGTTTGCGTATGTGCATTTCTGCTTCAATGTGGTTGAGCCGAACGTGGATCAACTCCATTTGTTGCAACAACATCGCGTATTCTTGTTCCGGGATCGACCGCGCATCGTATCCCTGCCATCCAAAAGCCCGATTGCTTACGACGTCATCAAACACTGTACGTTGTTCTTTCGGCGTAATCATTACTGCGATCAAGTAAATAACAGCAAACATTCCAGAAGAAATGAGCAACACAATGACAGAAATCAATCGAATTACCGTGACATTGACATCGAGAAACTGCGCCCAACCCCCACACACCCCAAACAACTTCTTGTCGGTCACAGAGAGATACAGCTTTCTTCGCATCGACACGCACCCCCTTTGTGCGCCCTCTCTATCGTGATTGTACCGTGCATCTCGATGCGCGTACACCGGTCAAAGAACGGTTTTTGACAAGACGAAAGTCTCGTCGTGCACACACCAAGCAAAACCTGCGCGTATACCTCCATTTTTTAAAAATAAAAAAAATTTCAAAATATCTACATTAGGGGTTTACATTAATTCCAAAATATGGTAATATAGTCTTGTCCACAGACTCATCTATTGCACCCAACTGGTGTATGCATCTGCGTAAACACTACTTCCTGTGGACGCGAGATCATTGTTTCGCATCCAAAAAGGAGGGGTTTCTATGTTGAGAAGAAGCAATTCATTTTTAAAACATTTCGTCGTTCTTGTAGCACCGCTTCTGCTCGTCGCTCCGTCGTTTGCGTCTGCAAATACTGCGCACGTCTCATTGCCCCTAAAAATCAAAACGGGCGGACTTACGCCGTGGGCAGCGACGTACACGTGGAATATTCCCGTACGGCAATGGTACGTCCATCCAACACTTTTTGTCGAATCGGAAAAATGGACTGCAGCCATCAGATGGGAACGCGCGGGAGCACGACTGGGCATCGAATGGTTCCCTCTAGAAACGCACAACGCGATCATCACCTTCACCCCGAAAAGAGGAAGCACGATGACGACAGAACAACTGCAATCTTTTGTCGTGCCAAATGCCGCATCCGTAGCCATCGATCCGACACGGCCACAGACGATCATTGCCACATTTCCACAAACAAGCAATACAAAGCAGTACCGCCTGTTTACCGATTTGAACGGGACTACGGCTTTGCGCGAAGCAACGCTCGTTGCGCGCACGCATTCGACGGAACAATGGATTGCAACGACGCACAACGGACTAGGCACAAAACTCGCCCAAATGATGCAACCGTACGATCAAGACATTTTGCCCATTGTGCGCGATCATTTTGCTCCATTGCCCGATGTCGATGAAAACGGCACAGTCGATGTGTTTGTCGCCACCTTACCTGAAAATATTGCCGGATACGTATACTACGCCGACCAGTGGTTGAGTGCATACGCCCAAGGATGGAATAGCCCCAACTTCGGGGAGACGGTATACATCGACGCATCATTGCTCAATAGAACGAGCAACTATATGTTTCTCCGCGTCGTCGTCCACGAACTCCAACACGTTGCCAATCGTAGTTATTCGGATTCATGGCTGAATGAAGGACTCTCCGAAGCAGCATCCCATATGTACGCCCTAAAACGAGGCCTTAGCGGATTACAAGAAAACATAAATGCATTCAATGGTCGTGCCGATCGGTTTGCACGCAATGCAACCATATGGTACGGCGATGAGTTGAGCTATGCCAAATCGTATTTGTTTGCACAGTACGTGCGCACACGCATCGAAGCGAAGTATGGAAAAAATACCAACATTCGCATATTCAACGAAATCATCACAGCTGACATGGCAGGATCGAGCAAACAAGCAATCACTTCGGTCATTCGCAAATATTTGAACCCGCAATATACATTCGACCAATTTTACACGGAGTTTGAACAAGCACTAAAGAAAAAAGACGCGACGGGAATATACGGCTTTAACGGCGAACCTTTTTTCAATCAGTTACGGTAACACACAAACCACCGCGTACGTGTCGCGGTGGTTTTTTATACAAACAATTTGCTCCACGCAGGACATCACGGAACCGGCCCAGCGCAACGTACACTACCCCATCGCGGCACAAACGTCTGTCCATCTTCACTTATTCGCCTCAAGGCGTTTTTGTGAACTGAATCGATGCATGAACATACGGACGGGTCCCGTCATCACAGATCAAAGAAAAAAACGCATTCTTCGCAACAAAAAACACGCACGATTTGGATGAACGCGCTTTACAACAAGCCAAACTTTCCCCTCTCTACCTTATTTTTCACCAATGCACTTCTTCACCATCCCGCACGCCCAAGCCATTCCTCAACCGCCCCATCAACCCGCAAAATGTTCAAACCCACGTACATGCACAAAATATACTATGCATTCATACATCCATTTTGCAAAATGTAACAAGGAAAGAATCCCAATGTTAATTGACAGTCCTCGAGAGACGGAACCCAACGACGTCGTACGTGCTCGCAGGTGCGTACGGGTGGACATAGGAGACGGGCCAGTTCGTGCTGACGTCGCTCCAGCCGCCACCGCGAAGCGCTTTGTCATACGTCCATTCCCACACGTTTCCAGAGACATCGAACATTCCCAGCGCATTCGGTGCTTTTTTACCTACTTCTTTGGTTCCATTGGAAGAGGAAGAATTATCCCAATACCACGCTACACGGCTACTCTCGCTCGCATTATTCACATTCTCCACCGCTCCACTCGCATAGTTGTTCGGTGTCCAGTAATGCTCCGTGACACCGACTGGCGTAGCTATTCTTTCCTTAGCCAAATCCCCTGTTGTCGGCGCTGTCGTCCCCAACCACCGCGCTGCCATTTCCCATTCATTGTTTGTCGGCAATCGATACCCATTTGCGCTTCGTTGAATCGCGTGATCTACCGATGCAGATGTTGCATTCTTTAATACACGACCATTGAGCACATATACTGGTGTCAATTTTTCCTGCTCTGACTTCGCGTTGCTCCACACAACCATATCACGCCAAGATATCGTCGTTACTGGTTCATTTCGCGTCGATGTCGGCTCAGCACCATCCGTTCCATAGTGCCCTTCCCGACCTTTATTGGCAAACGTATACCCGTTTTTCTCTGCCCACGTCCGTACATTATACCAGTCATGATACGCCACCTCTGTAGTGCCGATCCAAAAGCCCCCGAGAACAGATGTCAGTGTATCTTCAGGTCCTATCGGTACGTTCATGTATTGATTTTCTTTCCCAACTTGAACAAAATAGCTTTCTAAGGAATATTTATTTTCTTGTGGCATAACCGAAACTTCTATATCTCTTGTGTCCCAATTACTCCCACTAAAATCTTTAAATGACGCATATAACCTCACAGTATATTTTCCTGATTGTAGATTAGAAAAAGTCATTGAATTACTGTATGTGAGTTCGTTCCTGATTCGATTCCCGTTTTGCATTAAGTGAACAATGTAATAGTCAACCGCAGCAGCAGCATCCCAACCCACCGTAATACTGCTTGGGCTGGTCGTCACACTCTTTATTTTGGGATCGATTTTTTGTCCCATACTGACAAATGGCCCATTTACTTCTCTGGTCACATACGGTCCCAATTTACCAAATCGATTGAATGCGGCTATCTCTAAAGT
>JAGWXQ010000132.1 GCA_018969805.1 Paenibacillaceae bacterium
CACCCGATCGACGCATCATCGATCGTCGAGGAAAGAAAGTGCACTCCTTCAACCATCGCATCGCACGTCAAAACGATATCGCGTCCGGGATGCGCCAAGACGACCGCCGCATCGTCGCCGACATCAACGACGACACGATCGTCTGAACTTCTCTCACCGATCCACCGGCGAATGCGGGCAAATTCATCCACGACGATCGCCTCCATCGATTAGAGCAACGGCGCGATGACGCGCCCGATTGCTTCTTGCATCCTCTGTCGTGTACTGCGGTGCACGTACTGCTCGTAAAGCACTTCGACGCTGTCTTGCTGGTCTTGTGCAAAGTCCGCAGCGAGCTGCGCTGTAATGGCGCGATCAAAAAACACGGTATTCAGCTCAAAATTGCTGTATAAGCTCCGCAAATCGATGTTTGCCGATCCGACTGAGGAAAATTCATCGTCAACAATCACGATTTTTGCATGCATAAACCCTTTGGCGTATCGAAAAATGCGCACCCCGTGTTGCAGCAGTTCCTCGATAAACGACAACGATGCCCAGAGCGATATGCGCGTATCTTCAACACCTGGAATGATGACGCGCACATCAATGCCTGCAAGTGCTGCTGCGGTAAGCGCCATTTTAAGGCTTGGATCGGGAATAAAATACGGTGTCGTCAGCCAAATACGCGTACGCGCCCCGACAAAAGACGCAAAATACAGTTCCAAAATGGCATCCCCATCGCGGTCTGGTCCACTGGGCACGACGTATACGGTCGCACGCGAGGGCGGCTGCGCCGTCGATTGCGGCACGCGAACGTGCGCGTGTTTTGTCACAAATTGCCAATCGCGCCAAAAACATTGTTGCAACCCCAGGACGCACTCTCCGTGCAAGCGCACGACCGTATCGCGCCAATATCCAAGCTTGCGATCGTGCCCAAGATACTCGTCCCCAATGTTTGCTCCTCCGACATACCCGATCGCATCATCAATGATCGTCAATTTGCGATGGTTGCGATAATTGATCCGCTTTTTAAAAAAAGCGAGCCACGCAGGCAAAAAACAATATACTTGCGCACCGGCATCGCGCAACGTTTGCCAAAATGACGCGTCTGTGGCGTACGATCCAATCCCATCATACACAATGCGCACGCGCACCCCATCACGCAGTTTGCGCAACAAAGCATGCTGCATGCGCTTGCCGATCATGTCATCGTTCCACGTGTAGTACAGCATGTGCACATCGTCCTGCGCGTGCGCAATATCTGCGAGCATGCGTTCGTACGCTTCGTGCGGCGAGGCAAAACGCGCAATGGCATTGTGGTGTGACACGGTCACGTCGGGCATCGTCTGCAACAACCGATGTATTTTTGTACTCTTTTCGTCAAAAACTCCGTCCCCTGCTGTGCGCAAACCGACGTGGGGCAACAACCCCGCTCGACGCACTTTCGCATGGCGGCGATAATCCCGCGCCAAAAAATAATACATCACAATACCAACAATCGGAAACGTAATCAGCAACGCAACCCAGGCGAACCCTTTTGCAGGTCGGCGAAACTCGCTGCACACGATCGTAATAATCTGAAACAAAACAATGATCAGCGCGATTGTAAGCCACATCACGCCCACATCCTTTTCCAATGTCCCTTCTCAATCATGCGCAGCCGAAGTTCAATACGGATGTCCTATCAGGCAAATCCGTCTGTTGCGATCACACCCAAGAAGGCCCTCTGGATCTCAATTTTCAATAAGGGATGAGTATAAGTATACGAAACGCACCCCATCCAACGCAACCGGTATGCGCACACCCTGGATGGGCACACTACAGCGCATTGCATCCCCGTATCGTACACCATCCCGTTCGCTGGACGAGCCACGCATACGTTCGTCTGCATAGACGGATCGATTATCAAATCATGCAAAGAAACGGAGGCACCGAGCCCATGTGGAAGCGCACGCGCAAAAAAGCAATCTCCCAAGACGAAGAAACGTGGATTAGCGAACACACCGTGATCGACGGAAACGTTTTAAGCCAAACGCATTTGCGCATCGCTGGAAAAGTCAACGGCGATGTCACGGTCAATGGCGATGTCTCGATTGGTCCGAATGGTTCGGTCCGCTCAATCGTCACCGCGCACAACGTCCACAATGCCGGTTTGATCGACGGCAGCGTCCACGTACTCGGCAAGCTCGCCATCACCAATAAAGGCCGTGTTCACGGCGAAATTGCTGCCACATCGATCAGCATCTCCGAAGGTGGGCTATTTAATGGCACGTGCTTAATGACGAACGCCGATCGTTCCCCGACGCTCGATGCACCCCATCGATTCACCTCGTCAAACTCCGAAACCGCGCGCCTCGTCTAATACGCATCCATATGTTCATGCATCGATCCGTTTCACAAACCCGCCTTTTGCTTCCTCGGCGCATACAGCCTTCCTGGATCGATGTGTTCGATAGGGCATTCGGTTAAGCACCAGTCAATCGGTGGTTCACCACGGGATTGCAACCATGCATTGGCCGAGGAAAAAGGTTTGCTTCCAAAAAATCCTCTGTACGCTGCAAGCGGGCTTGGATGCGGGGCAATGAGTACGCCGTGCCGCGTTTGGTCGATGTCGTCCAACCATTCCAGCGCATGCTTTCCCCACAACAAAAAAACGATCGGCCGCTCATGGTCCATAAGGGCACGAATGATGTGGCGCGTCCATTGTTCCCAGCCCCATCCGCGATGCGCCCCTGCAACACCGAGCCTCGTCGTCCATACTGCGTTGATCAAAAGAACGCCTGCACGTGCCCATGGCGATAAGTCGCCGTGCCTAGGAATCGGGTATCCCGTATCGGAATGATATTCTATAAACATGTTGCGCAAAGACGGGGGGCACACGTGGGGTTGCTCTACGGAAAAACAAAGCCCACACGCTTGCCCAGGTCCATGGTACGGATCTTGTCCGATCAACACCGCACGCACGGCGGCATACGGCGTCTCCCTCAACGCGCGCATCACCTGCTGTGGTGGGGGGACAACTGTATGGGCTTGCGCATCTTCTGCAATGCGCATGCGCAAATCTTGGAAACATCGTTGTTCCATCACGCGCTTCATGCGCTTCATCCAACAATCCGGCACGTGCGCCACAAGCGCATTCATCCACGCGTCGGTTTGTGCATCCAAATGATTCATCGTTGTCGTTCCTTTTGTGGTATGATGCCCATGAGGTGGTCTCGACATGCTGTCCTATGCCCCGACGAACCGCGCCAAAAGCACGTTGCTGTGGCGCATCATGTTGCCCATTGTCATTACCCAGATGGGCTTGTTTGGCATGAGCGTCCTCGATACGATGATGTCTGGTTGGGCGGGGACAAACGATCTCGCAGGCGTGGCAATCGGCACAAGCGTATGGTTTCCAGCGTTTTTGCTCTTAAGCGGGGTACTCATGGCACTTACCCCGATGGTCGCACAACAAAAAGGGGCCGGTGTCGATGTCTTTACGATCCGCACCTGGGTGCAACACACGCTTCTCATCGCCGTACTGCTCAGTGCGTGCTGTATCGGGATCGGAACCATCTTGGTCCCAATGCTTCTTGCGTCGCTGCACCTGAGTGCACCCGTCGCATATGTCGCAATGCACTATATGATCGGGCTCTCTTTGGGTGTCGTCCCGCTGTTTATCGCATACACGCTGCGCATATTTTTCGAAGCACTCGGTCTGACGATGCTCAGTACAATTCCCGTACTCATCGCACTACCGATCAATTTCGTGCTCAACGGCATGCTTATTCTTGGCTGGTGGGGCACGCCCCGTCTTGGAGGCATCGGTGCCGGCTACGCAAGCGCATTGACGTACGTATGCATGTGCATCGTCTGCATCGTCATCTCCCATCGACACCCGCTGTTGCGGCACTATACGCTATGGCGCGGTTGGAGCGTCCCAAAATGGCACATGGTGCGACGATTGCTGCGCGTTGGTGTTCCGATGGGTTTGTCCACGTTTGTAGAAGCAAGCATTTTTTCTGTCGTCACCGTTCTCGTCGGTGCACAGTTTACGCCGTCAGCCATCGCCGCGACCCAAATCGCCATCAGCTTCGCTGGAGCGCTGTTTATGATCCCTCTGAGCATCGCGATGGCACTCACGATCCTTATCGCCTACGAACGCGGTGCAGGACGCACGAGGGATGCACGCCAGTACGCGGCGATTGGTGTCGGCTGGGCATCCATATTCGCCCTCACAAACGCACTGCTCGTACTGTTTTTTCGCACCCCGATCGCACAGCTGTATACGTCGGACCCTGCCGTACTTGAACTGACGGTACAGTTGCTGCTGCTCGTCGTCGTGTTTCAGATTGCAGATGCCCTTCAGTCTACGCTGCAAGGCATCTTGCGCGCGTATGAAGACACGACAATGCCCTTTGTCGTGACCGTAATCGCCTATTGGATCTGCGGCATTCCGCTCGGAACAGTGCTCGCCTCAGACTGGGGTGGACAACTCGGACCACTCGGATATTGGATCGGCATCACTGTGGGCTTATTTGGAGCGGCGATC
>JAGWXQ010000133.1 GCA_018969805.1 Paenibacillaceae bacterium
GACATCGTAAACGACCGACCTTTTCATGCGATTGAAGAGGCGATCTATGATTTGATTGTCGGAAAAGTCGTTATCGTCGTCGATGACGAGCATCGGGAAAATGAGGGGGATTTTGTCGCACTCGCGGCACACGCCACGCCTGAGGTCGTTAATTTTATGATTACCGAAGGACGCGGGCTCGTCTGCGTCCCGATTACTGAGGCGCGTGCCCGTGCGTTGGACTTGCCAATGATGGTGCAGCGCAATACGGACTACCACGGTACGGCGTTTACGGTGTCGATCGACCATGAGCAGACGACGACGGGCATATCCGCACACGAGCGTGCACAGACGATTCGTGCGATGATCGACGAGCGGACGAAACCATCGCAATTTCGCAGACCTGGACACGTGTTTCCGCTTATCGCCCGCGACGGCGGGGTGCTGCGGCGTGCGGGGCATACGGAAGCAGCTGTCGATCTTGCCCGCATGTGTGGCAGTACTCCGGCAGCAGTCATATGCGAAGTGATGCGCGAAGATGGGTCGATGGCGCGTGTCCCTGATTTGTGGCGCATTGCGGATCGGTACGGCCTAAAGCTCATTACGATACAAGATTTGATCCGCTATCGCAATGAGAAAGAAAAGCTCGTTCACCGCGCCGTCGAAGTGCATATGCCGACTGATTTTGGCACGTTTCGCGTCGTCGGGTATACAAACGACATCGACTCCAAAGAACACATTGCGTTTGTGAAAGGGGACATCGATGGACATTCGCCGGTGCTCGTGCGCGTGCATTCGGAATGTTTGACTGGAGATGTATTTCGGTCGTGGCGGTGTGACTGTGGCCAGCAGCTGGCACAAGCGTTGCGCCAAATCGAACAAGCGGGATCGGGAGTGTTGCTGTATATGCGGCAAGAAGGACGCGGCATCGGACTCCTCAACAAATTGCGCGCGTATGCGCTGCAGGAGCAGGGTTACGATACTGTCGAAGCAAACGTACACCTTGGGTTTGGTGCGGATTTGCGCGATTATGGCATTGGAGCGCAAATGCTCAAAGACTTAGGCGTACGCAGTATGCGGCTCATGACGAACAACCCCCGTAAAATTGCGGGGCTTTCGGGATACGGCTTGACGATCGCCGAACGTGTACCGCTGCAAATGCCCCACAAGCCTGATAATGAGGCGTACATGCTCGCAAAAAAAATACGGCTCGGCCACTTGTTTGGAGACATCCACGATGAGGAAGGATGAATGAGATGACGGAAATCATAGGGAGACGCATCGTACGCCCGGGGGACAAGTACGCAATCGCGGTGTCGCGGTTTAACGAATTGGTGACCGAATCGCTGCTCCGCGGGGCACGCAATGCGTTTTCACAGCACGGAGTATCCGATGCGGACATGACGGTCGTATGGGTGCCCGGGGCGTTTGAACTGCCACTGGTGGCACACACGCTTGCAAACAAACGCATCTTTGCAGCTGTTGTGACGTTGGGTGCGGTTATTCGTGGAGCAACATCGCATTTTGACTACGTATGCAGCAGTGTGGCATCGGGTGTGGCACAGGCGTCCCGTGAGAGTGGCGTTCCGATCGTTTTTGGTGTATTGACAACGGATACGATAGAGCAGGCGATTGAGCGTTCTGGAACAAAAGCAGGAAACATTGGTTGGGATGCGGCGTGCAACGCCATTGAGCTGGCGGACGTGTATTCCACGCTGGGATCGTTGTGAAATCTGCCCAACCAATCCGGTTTGTGTTGCCGGATTTTGAAGGACCATTGGATTTGTTGCTGCATTTGATCGAGGCAGCAAAAGTGGAAATTACACGCATCGCTTTGCTGGACATTATCGATCAGTTTTTGGCGTTCGTGCGCAGTGCCCCCGAACGCGATTTGGAACAGGCGAGCGCGTTTGTCGTTATGGCATCGACGCTGCTCATGATCAAAAGCCGCTCGTTGCTTCCCGTGCATGCGCCGGAGCCGATCGAACAAGAACAACATGTCGAGGACGTCGAGGCGATCGTCGAACAATTGCACGAATACAAGCGCATTAAAGCACTCGCGGCGGTGCTTGCTGCACGCGACGCGCACGGCCAATTGCAGTACAGTCGGGAACGGCTGGCGATCGCTGTGGAACAACCGACGAGCGCGCATCCTTTGGAGGGGATCACGATCCAAAAATTGGTGTCCGTCGCGCGCACCGTTGCCCGCACAGCAGCGCATGCGCGCATGTTTGTCGATCACGATCGCGTCACGATCCAGCAGCGCATCGGGTACGTGCGCACGCAATTGCGCATACGGGGCGGCGAAGTATGGTGGTCGCAGCTCATCGCGGACGTTCCCTCACGCCTGACGGTCGTTGTGACGTGGATGGCGTTGCTTGAGCTCGTCCATGAAGGAACGTGTGCGTGCGACCAACAGCAGCCGTTTGCCGATATCGCATTGCGTTTGCAAGGACAACGATGATGCGCAGCGCGATCGAGGCATTGTTGTACGTCGTAGGGGAAGAAGGATTGACGATCGCGCAGTTGAGCGCACTGTTGAACGCACCGCAGGAAGCAGTGCAAGCGGAAATCGGCGCACTCCAGACCGCTTATGAAGACGGCGATCGAGGCATTCATCTCGTCTCGCTTGGTGCGCACATCGCGCTCGTCACAAAGCCCGAGCTCGCCCCGGTCGTCTCACGATTGGCGCACGTACCAAGAAGGATGCCGCTGTCCCAAGCTGCGATTGAGACGCTTGCGGTCATTATCGCAAAACAACCGATTACGCGTGTAGAAATCGAGCATTTGCGTGGTGTCGGCTGTGAGAAGGCGTTGCGCAAGTTGCTCGATAAGCAACTCATCGAGGAAGCGGGTCGGATGGATGTTATCGGCCGTCCGGTGCTGTATCGGACGACCCAGGCTTTGTTGCGCCATCTGCACATTGCGTCGCTGGACGATTTGCCGTCATGGGAACAATTGGAACACGCAGATGACGATTAGCCCTTGTGCGCATCGGGTACGATGGGTGTCGAGGGGGCATGCGTATGGGCATCTTCTTACTGATCGCAATGATCGGCATGCTGCCGTGGCGGTGGACTGTGGCGTGCACCATCGATGCGGACGGATGTCGCGCTTTACTGCGCGTGCCCCTGTGGGGCGTGCGTGTGCTGCGGCACATCCCGTGGGAGCGCATGTCCCGACGCGCACCGCAAAGACACCGTATTCGTGTGCGCACGCTGTCGTGTACGGTGACGATCGGATGCGGTGAACCCGTGTACACGGCGATGGCCGCAGGTGCCGTATGGGCTCTGCTCGGATGTGTCATCCCCGCCTTATGCAAACGCATGCGTACACACTGTTCCCGTGCCCATATCGCGGTCGCGTGCCAGCCCAATGAGCTGGTGATGTCCGCGCGCATCGATTTGTGTGGCTATGTATCGATATTCCAGCTCTTACTCATGGTGTGGCGTGCGCGAAAGACGATCAGGGCATCATGGCCCGCAAAGCGTAAGTGGCGGTAATGCATATGCGCATACCGAAAAGAAAAGGCAGCGTGTCGGGATGCATTTTTGCACGCGTATGTGCACGTGATTCGATAAACAATTTCATGATGATCAGGATGCAAATACATGTGTACGCGCCCATCGTGCTTCATCGCCAAAGACAATTTTATAAACAAGACCAATCATGATCGCGGTGTATGCTGCGTGGATGCGATGGGGACAATACCGTCTCGTACACGAATGTACGGGAGAAGGGAGTGCGGGAACGATGCATCCAATCGAAGCGGTGATGCGCACGGCGATGGAAAATTTGCGGTCGATGGTCGATGTGCAGACGATCGTCGGCGATCCGGTCACGACTCCGGACGGTACGGTGATCGTCCCAGTGAGCAAAGTGCAGTTTGGGTATGCTGCGGGGGGGAGCGATTGGGCGCAGACGAAGCAACAACGCAGTGCATACGCCGTTCCGGATGCGGGTGAACGTGAAGGCGATCGCGATCGCTTGCCGTTTGGGGGAGGCAGCGGGGGAGGAGTATCGATTGTGCCCGTTGCTTTTTTGGTTGTCGGTACGCAAGGTGTGCGTGTCGTTCCGCTGGAGACACCTACGCGTACGTTTGAGCGCATTGTCGAGCTTGTTCCCCAAATCGTTGATAAGTTTGGGGCGCGTGGGAAAAGCCCCGTGTCGATGAGCCAGACGGTTTAGCCTCGTACTTCTCTGCGTTGCAGGGGAGTCTTTTTTTACTTTTTTTGCGCCTTTTTTGACCACCACAGCGAAAAGGGAGATTTACATCTCTTTTACACTTCCACTAAACTTTAAAGCAACAAAACGATAAATGCATTGTTTTGTTCAGTACGCTATGACATAATGGCATCGTGGATGTCGAATAAGGACATCCAACATTTGGTACCTGACCCGGTACCGCAAGGGAGCTGATCCGCCTTGAACACATTCCAGCTCACAGCAGTTCGCATGATTGTTTTGGCGACGTTGTCTGGTGTACTCGTGTTCCATGTCGGTGTCGATGT
>JAGWXQ010000134.1 GCA_018969805.1 Paenibacillaceae bacterium
GACTGGTTGTGATCGGCGTGCACGTCTAGACCAACTGCGGTTGGCGTTTGTTCGGACGTTGCAAAATAGGCAGCGATGTCTTCGCAGATATTGCCCCGTACGAGCGCGATCGTACCTTGGTACGGAGCACGCTGTGGTGCAGTTTTCGTGATCGTCAGCGATCCGCTCCCGACTGCACGGGCGATGTCGGTTGCATCGACGTGTGCGTTGTCGGCATATGCGCGTACGTACCCTTGTGCATCGGCGACGGCCGTAATCGTGCCGATCGGTCCGTCCCCGCATACGCGGATGGTGGCCGTTCCGTCGCCTTTTTGCATCGTCCCGATCATGGCCACGGCACTGAGCGTTTTGCCGACGGCGACGGCCACAGTCGGTGTCATCGCGTGCAGTTTTCGGATATGCGCGACCGTGTGCGTCGTCTGTGCTGCAAACACGCGTACCTGCCCATCCCACGCCACTGCATGGACGATATGGTCCACCTCAGACCTCTTCCTGAACGCGCCGTGCCACGACGGCGAGCCCACGCAGCGTCAGCTGGGGATCGACGAGCATGGACGTTTCAGTCAACGCAGCGATGCACTTCGCCCACCCTCCTGTCGCCACGACGGCCGCGCCACAGCCACATTGTGCCTGTATGCGCCGCACGATGCCATCGACTTGCCCTGCGACACCGTACAGTACACCAGACTGCATCGCCTCGATCGTCGTAGCCCCGATGACGTGCTTCGGTGTCGTCAGCTCGATGCGGGACAGCTTCGCCGCCCGTGCGACGAGCGCTTCACTCGATGTGGCGACACCGGGCGCGATGACACCGCCGACGTATGCGCCTGAGGCATCGACATAGCAAAACGTCGTCGCTGTTCCAAAATCGACGACGATCAACGGTGTGCCGTATTGTTCCATGGCAGCAATGGCGTTGACCAACCGGTCCGCACCGATTTCTTGAGGGTACGCATAGAGCATCGCAAGTCCGGCGCGCTGTGCGACCGCAGCGTTGACAAAAAGTGGTGTGCACTGTACGTACGTCTCCGCCATTTGTGCCCATTGTGCATCGACTGGGGGTACGACGGAAGAAATGACGATGCGCCGTATGCGGGCCACATCGACCCCGATATGCGTGCACCATTGCAGCAGGCGCAATCCGAGTTCGTCGCTCGTCGTCGTCCGATGCGTGACGATGCGGCATTCGTGGGAGAGCACGTCCTCGTTCCAGAGCCCGATCGTCGTATTCGTATTGCCGATGTCTACCGCGAGCATCATACGTCTGTTTCCTCGATATCCAATGAAATGTCCAGTGCACGCACGCTGTGTGTGAGCGCACCGATCGATACGATGTCGCACCCGGCAGCCGCATATTGTGCAACGTTGTCCAGTGTAATGCCCCCCGACACTTCGACGATGCAGTCTTGTCGTTTGTATTTGATGAGCGACACGGCTTGCGCGACCGCATCGACATCCATATTGTCCAGCAAAATACAATCCACGCGGTATTCGGGATGTGCGAGTACCGCATGCAATTGTTCAAACGTATCGACTTCCACGGCAACGGCCATCATATGCGACGCATGTGCACGTGCCAGCCGAATCGCATCGACGATCGATCCTGCTGCGCGAATGTGGTTGTCCTTGATGAGCATCGCGTCACAAAGTCCATACCGATGGACAGCTCCCCCACCGGCGCGTACCGCGTTTCGCTCCAAAATGCGCAGTCCAGGAGTCGTTTTGCGCGTAAGTGCGATGCGGGTTCCGTGCAAGGCGACGGCATCGACGTATCGTTTCGTCTGCGTCGCAATGCCGCTCATGCGCTGCAATACATTGAGCGCAAGGCGTTCTGCGCGCAAAATCGATCTCGTGTTTCCGTAAATGCGGGCGATCGTTTGTCCGATGGTGATCGGCGCGCCGTCCGTCGTCGTGCGCGTAAAGCGCAACGTCCGATCTGTGCACGTGAAAATGTCGATCGCCGCATCGAGTCCAGCGCATACACCGGCTTGTTTTGTCGTAATCGATGCCGTGCACGTCTGATACGGTGGTACGATCGCCTCACTCGTTGCATCGCCCCATCCGATGTCTTCCTCAAGCCAGCGGTGGATGTCGATCATGACGACACCTCCTTCATCAACGCACTGTCCCGCACATGCACGAGATGCCTGCGCCACGATGCATGATCTGTGGCGGGAAAATCTTGACGATAGTGCGCCCCACGGCTTTCTTCACGGGCGCGCGCCGCTGCGATGACGAGCGATGCGACGGTACACAAGTTGGCAAGCTCGATTTCTTCGCGATGGGCCGCTTGTCCGATGTTCATCAACGACGCGAGTTCTTCCTGCGCCCGGGCGAGGCCTGCACCATGACGCACAAGCCCGACGTGCCGCACCATCGTTTTTTGCAATGAAACGCGCATCGCCATCGTGTGGCCCGGTTCCGGTGCGCATCGTGATGGGCTGTGTGCCGCTTCCG
Source organism: Paenibacillaceae bacterium (assembly GCA_018969805.1). GTDB lineage: Bacteria > Bacillota > Bacilli > Paenibacillales > YIM-B00363 > REEB470. Next base: position 2,458 of record JAGWXQ010000134.1, read on the forward strand.
CACGATGCCGCATCGGGGGAAGTGATGCGATGCGTTCGGCAATGCGTCGTCCGAAAACGATCGCCTCAGAGAGGGAGTTGCTCGCCAGTCGGTTTGCACCGTGGACCCCGGTCGAGGCGACTTCTCCGCATGCAAAAAGCCGCCGTACATCGGTTTCCCCATGCAAATTGGTACGTACCCCCCCCATCATATAATGTGCGGCGGGTGATACAGGAATCCAATCCGTCGCCATATCGAGCCCGACACGCAAACATTGGGCGTAGATGGACGGAAAACGCGCCCGTATCACTTCCGCTTTTTCATGCGTCATATCCAAATACACGCACGACGATTTCGTCCGTTGCATTTCTGAAACGATTGCGCGTGCGACCACATCACGAGGGGCAAGCTCTCCAAGCGGGTGCGTGACGAAGCGATCGCCACTCCCATTGCGCAAAAACGCCCCTTCCCCGCGCACTGCTTCTGAAATCAAAAACCTCGGCGCGTTTGGATGCGTCAACACCGTTGGATGAAACTGCACAAACTCCATATCCCGCAACGCCGCTCCCGCGCGGTAGGCGATGGCAAGCCCGTCTCCAGTCGCGATGTTTGGGTTTGTCGTATGCCGATACAATTGGCCACACCCGCCTGTGCACAACACCGTCGCTTGGGAATGCACCGCTACACGCGTCCCGTCTGGGCGTTCGATAATCGCCCCAACGCATGTGTCGTGTTCCGTACGGACATCGATGCAAAAATGATGCTCCCATACCGTAATGCGTGGTGTCCGCAATACCGCTTCCGTCAATGAACGAACGATTTCCGCACCTGTCGCATCCCCGTGCGCGTGCAAAATGCGGCGATGGCTGTGCGCGCCCTCTCGCGTCAAATCGTACGCCCCATCATGCGCGGTATCAAAAACAGTACCCAGGCGAATAAGCGCACGCACCGCATCTGGCCCTTCATTGACGAGCACATCGACCGCTCGCGCATCACACAACCCCGCACCCGCCTCAATCGTATCGTTTCGATGCCACAAAGGGGAATCGTCTGCCGCAAAAACGGCGGCGATCCCCCCTTGAGCGTAGCGCGTATTGCTTTCTGAAAGCGTGTTTTTTGCAACAAGAACGACGCGATGCCTCTCTGAAATAAGCAAAGCGGTGTACAAGCCTGCTATGCCTGAACCAAGAACGACCACGTCGGTATGCATATGCGACGTACACCGTGTATCGATATCGACGAGCGTCTGCGGGGTCATGGGGTCACTTCCTATTTTTATGATGAGACAGCGAGCATGTTCATGAGCGATGCACGTGCCCGTTCGGCAATACGAGGGGGCACGTACACTTCTGGTTGCATCGTTTCCAGGCAACGAACCAGCTTTTTCAAGTTGTTTACTTTCATGTTTGGGCATACCAAAAATTTGGACGCAAAATGAAATGTTTTGTTTGGACTTTGTTCTTGCAACGGAAACCGCGTTCCGTCTTCTGTCCCGACAATAAACTCCGTGTAGGGCGACGTCCGACAATACGCGATCAATGCCGTCGTAGAGCCGACATAATCGGCACGCGCAACGACTTCTGGACGGCATTCTGGATGTACGACGACGCGCGCCTCTGGATGTGCTGCACGCATTTCATCAATGTCTTTTAGTGTGAGCATATCGTGGGTGTTGCAGTACCCTTCCCACAATATCAACTTTTTGTTTGTATGTTGCTGCACGTAATGTCCGAGATTTTTGTCTGGAACCCAAATAATTTCGTCCGCATCCAGCGATTCGATCACTTTGATCGCATTTGAAGACGTACAGCAAATGTCTGTTTCCGCTTTAATTTCTGCCGAGGAATTGATGTACGTCACGACCGCGGCCTGAGGATGTTTGCGCTTGAGTGCCCGCAGTCCTTCGACATCGACCATATCCGCCATGGGACACCCCGCACGCTCGTCCGGGATCAGTACTGTTTTGTCTGGCGCAAGTATTTTCGCACTCTCACCC
>JAGWXQ010000135.1 GCA_018969805.1 Paenibacillaceae bacterium
CCACTCACGGACATATTCACCGTACTATCTGGCACGGTTGAATACAGACGTGTTTCGGACGTGGTGTTTGTGCTGCGTTTGCTCGGCGGGCAGTTGTCGTTGTCTTTATGGGACGTCGCACCCTATGTCGATGCAATCCGCTATTTTGTACAAACGACCGATCCCGCGCTCATTGAATCGGATGCGTCGCTTTCAATCAGTGCTGTGCTTGATCGATATCGGGATATGCTCAATGCAAAAGTGCAGCGATTTGTCTCGGAAGTCGAATCGGTCACTGGAGGTGCACTGCGTACTCAAGCGATGCGGGAAGCGCAATCGTGGATTGGGACGAATCAATATACGACAGATTTTGCTGGCGATTTTTCAGCCGTCGTGCAATACGTGCATGCGATCGCAGCAGCGCGTACGGTACAGGTGGTCACCGATGGGGCACTCGATATCGTGCACCCGATGGTTGGGAAAAAACCAAGCGATTATGCGGCAATTGTATGGGCAAACGATGAATGTTCCGTCCAATATCGTTGGTACAAACCACAAGTGACAAACAATGAAACAACGTACGTACAAATGGGATCATCCGAACTGTTCGTACACGGTGTACAATACGAAGCAGAGCTTACGATACGAACAGCACAATGGAAAAAATTTGCGGACGACATAAATATCAATACGTTTTTTTCCGTGCACCCAATGTACACTGTGCACAGTGCCGTAAAGGAAAATGCAACAACGGCACGATTGCGCATCGTTTTTCCATCGTTGACGGAACCGACACTTGATTTCGGGGGTATTTCTTTTGCGTATCAGTCGTCTACAAAAAAGTACGTCAGCACAACAGTCCTATCAGTGCCCCATACAGAAAACACGAGTACGCGAACCGTCACGATCAATCGACCGCAGTGGGCTGTGCACAGTTATACGGTTGATTGGATCGGTGTCCATGTATTGCGGGGTGCATCGGGTCAGTCTCTCGATGTGCGTGTGCCAAACAACCCATTGACAACGACACGAACCGGAAGCGTCATTGTTCGTCTTGCCGATACGTTTTTTGAACTCCGCGTGGCACAAGAACCACCACCACCACCACAACCAGCACCACCACAACCAGCACCATCACAACCAGCACCACCACAACCAGCACCACAACCAGCACCACCACCGCCACAACCAGCACCAGAACAAGCGCCACCGCCACAACCTACGGAACGACTTGCGCCTCCAACAGCACTTCCCGATCCCGATGCAGCAATACAATCCGTTTCTAAAGAAGGTTCCAAAAGTGCGCCCACTTCCGCGCGGGCAATCGAGGCCATGAACAATCCGCGAGCACTCGATGACGTACGTCAGGCACTTCTTGCGCTCCGCAGTGAAGATGAACGGCTCTCTCGCGCAGATGGGATCGCAGTCGGTGATGCGCTGGCGCAGCTGCTTGTCCGATCGTCTACGACCAGCACATCGGACTTGCCGTCCGTGCGCACGATGATCGCATGTGCGACGGCACTGTTTTCTGTAGCACAACCCGACAGTGTTGGGGTGATTGCAGCGCGCGTCATTGAAGCGATCAAAACAAACGCATCACAACAGCGTTCGCCTCGGGATCGCACCGTCGTGTCGCGCTTCGTACAGCACGTCGCAGAACAAGCAGCCACAGCGGCATCGACAGTGCCTGTGCAACCGTTGGTCGAACGCGATCGGGCGATCGTCCAATGGGATGAAACAATGACGAAGCTCGTACGCTTGCACGCACAGCTGGCGCAAAAGACCGCACAATCATTGTCCGTACCCGATATGGCGACGACCGTGCGTGTCGATGTCGCACAGATGCAGAAGACGGTACACGGTACGATTGATGGAGTGGCGGTTCAACAATTGGCTGCATTGGGTGTCCAACGTCTTGAAATCGCCACACCAGAAGTGCGTTGGAGTGCCCCAGTGGCTGCGTTTGCGCAATCGACGTCGTTTGTAGCTGGCCCTAGTGTGCCGGAGAGCCGTGGAAGTGCGGTCCATGGGCGCGTACACGCCTCAGTACAATTGCGTGTCCAAAGGATGGCTACCGATCAATTGATGGTGTACATCCCGAGTACCGTCGATCGCGCACGCGTGCTCCGCATCGATGACGACGGGGCGATTGAAGCCGTTGTGGCAACGTACGACGCAGGATTAGGAACGTTTGTCGTGCGAACGGATCGGGGGGGTGCATTTGTCGTTGTCGATGCCGATGCAGCCTATGATGATGTCCCAAGCACCCACTGGGCAAAAGAAGCGATCGATGCATTGACAATAGGGGGCGTCGTCTTAGGGCAATCAGAGCGTGCGTTTGCACCAGATGCACGTGTGCGGCGGGCGGAGTTTGCCAAAATGATCGTGCGCGCTCGTGGTGTGCCGTTGATCGGCAACGAGACTGCGTTTTCGGATGTTCCGGTATCAGAATGGTATGCGCCGTATGTCGCAGCAGCGGTGAAGGCGGGAATGATCAAAGGGTTCCCAGATGGGACGTTTGGTCCAGACAAGCCGATTACGAGGGAGCAACTCGCCGTAATGATCGCCTCTGCCGTAAATACGCACAATGACTCCATCGCACTGACGTTTCGCGATGCCGCATCGATCGCGCCGTATGCACGCGATGCAATCGCGCGGATTGTGGCACTTGATGTCCTACGCGGGCGAGAAGATGGGACGTTTGATCCAAAAGCGACTCCTACGCGTGCAGAAACGGCGATGGCGGTGCATCGTTTGCGTCCACTTCTTTTTGGATGGTGAAGTTGTACGCGGTGTGTGTCGATCGTGTATACTCGTTGTATCAGGGGGGGTTTTTCCGATGAACGTACTGTCGATTCGCCCGCGTGGCTATTGTTATGGTGTCGTCGATGCGATGGTGCTGGCATTGCGTACAGCCCAAGATGCATCGTATCCCCGACCGATATACATTCTCGGTATGATCGTGCACAATGCGCACGTCACCGAAGCGTTTGAACGTGAAGGTGTCATTACACTGGATGGACCAGATCGGCTTGATATTTTGGAACGCATTACGAGTGGTACGGTCATATTTACCGCACACGGGGTATCTCCTGAAGTGCGTGCGCGTGCGCGTGCCAAAGGGCTGGCGATCGTCGATGCGACGTGTCCAGACGTGACAAAGACGCACGACATCATTTTGCAAAAAGTGCGCGATGGATATGCGGTCGTGTACATTGGGAAACGCGGGCATCCCGAGCCAGAAGGTGTACTCGGTGTTGCACCGCATGCGGTGGTGCTTGTCGAATCAGAATCGGACATCGATGCCCTCCCAGATCGTTTTTTGGACGTACCGCTGATCGTGACCAATCAGACGACGATGTCACAATGGGACGTACACGGGCTCGTGGAACGGGTGCGTGCGCGCTTTCCCCACGTCGAAGTGCACAATGAAATTTGCTTAGCGACACAAGTACGCCAAGAAGCGGTCGCCTCGCAAGCACGCGAAGCGGATTTGGTCGTCGTCGTCGGCGATCCGCGCAGCAACAACTCAAATCGGCTCGTGCAAGTCGCCGAAGAAATTGCAGGTGTGCCTGCCGTGCGCGTAGCGAGTGTGCTCGACATCGATCCCGCGTGGCTGACCGATGTGCAGACGGTGGCGGTCACTTCGGGGGCATCCACACCGACGCTCATTACCAACGAAGTGATTGCGTATTTAGAACGGTTTGATCCGCGCGATGCGACGACGTGGACGCCAGTGCGCACGATCAATATGGACAAAATATTACCGAAATCAAACCCAAAGCACGTGTCGGTGCGCGAACAATGAGCGTCGGAATCGTCGTGATCGATGACGACGTGCGCATTACATCGATGCTGGAACGCAGTTTGGCATTTGAGGGGTACGTCGTTCACGCCGCACAAGGCGGTGAAGAAGGGATACAGCACGTCCGTGTTCATGCGCCGAGCCTCGTCATTCTTGATGTGATGATGCCGCATATGGATGGATGGACCGTATGCCGTACGTTGCGTCAAGAAGGATGTGATGTGCCGATTTTGATGCTTACGGCGCGCGACGATGTGACAGACCGCGTGCGTGGGCTCAACGTCGGTGCAGACGACTACGTTGTAAAACCTTTTGCTTTGGAAGAACTGCTGGCGCGCATACGCGCCTTGTTGCGTCGGGCGAAGAGAGATAAGACGACCGATGTGCTTACGGTTGCAGACGTTGTCCTTGACGTTCATGCGCGCACGGTAGTGCGCGGAGCGCGGCACATTGACGTGACGGCAAAAGAGTTTGAGCTATTGCGGACGTTTATGCTGCACCCGCGCCATGTCCTCTCTCGCGATCGGTTGATGGATGCAGTATGGGGCTATGATTATTCTGGGTCCTCCAACGTCCTTGAGGCGTACGTGGCGATGTTGCGCCAAAAACTTGAGCAAGATGGGGAACCACGGCTGATCCAGAC
>JAGWXQ010000136.1 GCA_018969805.1 Paenibacillaceae bacterium
CAGGCACGATAAACACCGAATTAATTGCGAGCAATACAGCAACTGCAGCCCCTACGATCCACGAGTACATTTTTGTCATTGTTTTGGTCCTCCTTCAGGAGTCGATTTGCGCATGAGTTCATTGAGTGGGATCGTAGAAATGGTCGTGCCCTTGTTGTCGGTAAAAATGACTTTCGCATTGGGCAACACTTTTTCGAGCGTTTCCAGTACGAGTCGTTGTTTTGTAATCGGGCCGTTATTGACATATTCTGCATGAATTGCGTTAAATTTTGCGACATCCCCTTGTGCGTTGAGAATTCGGGAATTTTTTTGGGCGTTTGCTTGCTCAATGAGTGCTTGTGCTTCACCGCGCGCCTTAGGCAATCGTTCGTTGACGTACTTCTGCGCTTGATTGATTTTCGTATTTTTTTCTTCGCGTGCATTGGTCACGTCTTTGAACGCTTGCTGTACTGCCCCTTGAGGAGGTTCGATGTCTTGAAATTTGACATCAACGACTTGAATGCCCGTATTGTACATCGTCATGAGGCTATCGAGTTTTGCTTTGACTTCTGTTTGGATGACCGTCTTTCCTTCCGTGATCGCATAATCAAGCTTGGATGAACCGATGACCGATCGAATTGCAGCGCTTGCAGCATTTCGCAAAAACGTTTCTGGGTCCTCGATATTGAACAAAAATTCACGTACAGAGGCGATTTTCCATTCGACGACTGCATCGGCAGACACGATGTTTTCATCCCCAGTAATCATGAGTGCTTCTTCATCGACAGACACTGTTTGGCCGTTGACTTCCCGATATCCGATCTGAAGTTTTTGTTGCACGTTTGCTTGCACCAAGACGACTTGCTGTATCGGAAACGGCAGTTTGAAGTGCAGCCCTGATGATGTTTGTGTAGACGTATACTTTCCAAACGTAACGATCGCTGCATGTTCTTGTTCTTGTACTGTGTACACACACGACCATACCGTTAACGCAAGTACTGCGACAATCAGTCCGATCCAAATCGATTTCGTTTGCGATTTGGGCTGACGTCCTCCTTCAAATACTTCCATGATCGATCCTCCTTCAAATTTGGGCAATGGCATCCGTTTGTTGCCTATGCATGCTCTGTGTAGTGACCATACATTGTTGTATGTTTATGAAAAAGGAGGGGAATTTCATGGGCCACGTCGGATGGTGTACCCCTGGGTGCAACTGGGGAATGGGATCGTATGTGCTCGTATTGTTCATTTTGTTGGCGACGATCTTATTTGGAGGGTTTCTTATTTAAGCGTCATGTGCACATGCCAGCTCGCGCGGGAACCGCACGCGCAGCTGGCGCGCAGCGTCATGAACATACGGGGGCATTGGCGCACAAAATGTACGTCCGTCGGGTAAGCGTACGCGCCACGCATGAAGCACGTATCGGGGCAATACGGGTGCACCCCCATATTTCGTGTCCCCAACAATCGGATGGCCAATCGCGTGTACATGGGCGCGAATTTGGTGCGTTCGGCCGCTGTGCAATGCGATCTGTACAAGCGAATAATGCGGTGTCGTGTCGAGCACGACAAACGTCGTCCACGCACTGCGCCCATGTTCATCAGGAACCGTCGTTTGCGATGCCTCATCGCGACGCAACGCCACACGAATATCGCCCGTACCACGCAACACACCGTGCACGATCGTGATGTACGTTTTTTCGATTGCACCTTCCTGAAACCACGTATTCAGCGTATGCAGTTGTTGTGCCGTTTTGCCGATTAACACGAGCCCACTCGTATTGCGGTCCAAACGATGGGCGGTCGCGGGCAAGAACACTGCCGAATCTAGCTGTCCCCGATCGTACAACACGGCATGGACGCGGTCGATCAGCGTCCCCCCGCGCGGCATCGTATGGTCTGGATGGATGAGCAGTCCGGCCGGCTTGGCAACGACGAGCAACGCATCGTCTTCGTACACAATGTCGATGCTGCGGTCAATGCCGACATATTTGCGCATGGGGCGTACTGTTGGATTGTCCAGTGGAATACGTACGACGTCTTGGGCTTGCAGTACATAATTTTGGTGCTTGCGTTTGCCGTTGACACGCACGGCACCTTTGTCGATAAGGGCATACAGTACCCCAAGTGGTTCATTCGGATACAGCGCACGTACGTATCGGTGCAATCTTTTGCCTTGTTCGCTCGCGGTCACTGTGCGTTCGATCATAGCGCACCTCCATCCCACGCATCCATACGATCGTTTGTCTGTACAAAAGGCGATTTTGGTGGATTGGTCATCGGCACGATCGATTGTGCGTCAATGTACGCGATCGCATCTCCACGATACGTCCCGATGCGCATCGTCCCTGTAACGGTCACCCACGTATCGGGATCGTGGGTTTGCGTCGTCGATACGAGAAACCCATACGGCAATGCATCGGCAGCACAACACGCCATGGCGAGCCGCGCAACAACAAGCATGTGCGCAGGCATGTCTGGTTCGCGGTGCACAAATCCGCTCACTTCGATCGATTTCCCGACAAATTGGGATCGAAACAAATCGACGGCGATCGACGTGTCCACAAACTGTTCCTCCGTCACGACGATGCGCGGAAGATCCAACAATTGCTGTGCCAACGGCGCATACTGTTTGGCGTACGGATCATCGATCGGCAATTGTCGCGCTTGCTTGTCAACAAACAATCCTTTGCGCAATACCATCGCGCTTCCAATCGGTTCTTGAGATGCGAAATACGTGAACATCAGCGGAATAGCAAGCACTACAGACAACAACACGATGCGCCATCGCGATGCCCCGTGTGCCATCCCACATGCACATGCGACTGCCCATCCCCGCGATTCGCCCCACAACGAGACGATCCGTACAAACGCCAATATCGCAAGCAACACTGCGGCACACTGCACAAAAATGACCATGCGCGGGGCAATGTACTCTGTCAACGATTCGGTGCGGATGAGCCATGCGATCGCGAGCACAAACAATGCAAAAATGGCTGCTTGCATCGCCTGCCCTCCCCTACTCTATACGCACAAACGATATCCCAATCATGCACAGCAACGTGACGCCCGTCACCAACAACACCAATGCAACCGCAAACCGCACCCGAAAAGCACTAAAGATCATGACGACGGATTTGATGTCGAGCATAGGGCCGTATACGAGAAACGCAAGTACGGCCGCTGGGGCAAATACTGGAACAAACGTGGCAATCACAAACGCATCCGCCGTAGAACAAATCGACAACACAAACGCATACGCCATCATCGCAATGACCGAAAACACACCCGCGTCTCCAACGGCTGCAAGCGACTCTCGCGGTACCGTCGTCTGCATCAACGCTGTAATCGCACTGCCAATGACGACGAGTACGAGCATGTCAAACGCTTCAATCGCCGATTGATCGATCGCATGCCACAGCTTCAATCGCTTGGACGTCGGCAACGGATGCATGGCCGAAGACATCGGTTTCCATACGTCTGTGCGAAACAATGCCCCGATCACAAGCCCGACGATGACTGCAATGGCGAGCGCCAGACCCATCCGCCACCAAACGAGCGATGGAGACTGCTGCAAAGCAAGCGACGATGCAGAGAAGACGACGGGATTTACGATCGGACCGGCGAGCAAAAACGCTGTCGCAGCATGGATCGGTACTCCTTTCATCATCATGTGGCGCACGACGGGCACCATCCCACACTCACACACGGGAACGACCACCCCAAGCAATGCACCACATACCGTCGCGACACCGCGATGCGCGGGAACGATGCGCCGCACGAACGCATCCGGCACAAACGCTTGCACAATCGCCGCAATGAGCACACCGAACAGCACAAACGGCAACGCCTCAAGTACGATGCCCATCCACATCGTCGAAAACAACTGCACATCACTGCGGCGCATGAACGGTGCCGTCCGAACGACGTCTGGATGAATCATCAATACGATCAGCACACTGCACACCAACGTCACGACGACGACGAACACAAACCGAACAACCGCACGCATCATCGACGTGTCGCAACCATCGGCAATACCCCCGATACGCGCAACGATACGAGCGGATCAGCGCGTATCGGACGTGTATCTGCGCGGACAAAATGCCAGCGCCGACCGAGGGTGGCCAAAATCAGCACCGCCTCGACGAGCGCAAACTGCGCCCCAATACAACTGCGCGACCCACCTCCAAACGGAAAATACGCAAACCGTGGCCACGTCTGCTCCTGATCCAGGAAGCGATCGGGACGAAACGCTTTCGCATCCACAAACCACCGCTCTTGACGATGCATCGCGTACGGACAAATGAGAAACGCACTGCGCGGAACAAACGTCTCTCCACACATCGTCACGGGCTCTGTCGCCTCGCGC
>JAGWXQ010000137.1 GCA_018969805.1 Paenibacillaceae bacterium
GTACGCGTGCACATGTGACATCGGCGTTTGCGTTATCGCGGGCGCAAATTCAGGCGATCGTGGATGTGTACGAGAACGTTCTTGGAACGGCGATCATCGTACGTACGAGCGTCGATGCGTCGTTGCTTGGGGGCATATGCGTGCAAGTGGGGGATACGCTTATTGACGGGAGTATTGCGGCGCATTTGGCGCGTATGCAGCAACAAATAGGACAACGTACCGGATCGATATAGTGGCGAAAGGAACGGTGGACGAGCGTTGAGGATACAACCTGAAGAGATGAGCGTATTGCTCAAAGAGCAGATTAAAGATTACCAGTCTGGCGTGTACACGCTGGAAGTTGGTACGGTCATTCAGGTCGGTGACGGGATTGCGCGTGCGTTTGGATTGTCCGGCGTAATGGCGGGAGAATTGTTGGAGTTTGAAAATGGAACGGTCGGCTACGCATTCAATCTTGAGGAAAACAACGTCGGTATCGTTATTCTCGGTTCGTACGCAGACATTAAGGAAGGGCAGCGCGTCACGCGGACAAAACGCATCATGGAGGTGCCTGTCGGTGAGGCGTTGCTTGGACGCGTCGTCAACCCGCTTGGGCAGCCGATCGATGGCAAAGGGGCGATTGCATCGACGGAGACGCGTGCGGTCGAATCAAATGCGCCGGGTGTCATTGAGCGCAAGTCGGTGCATGAGCCGATGCAGACGGGCATTAAGGCGATCGACAGCATGATTCCGATTGGTCGAGGGCAACGTGAGCTTATTATTGGCGACCGGCAGACGGGGAAAACGGCGATTGCGATCGATACGATCATCAACCAACGTGACACGGGTGTGCTTTGTATTTACGTTGCGATAGGTCAGAAACAATCGACGGTTGCGCAAGTCGTGGAGACGTTGCGGCGCAACCAAGCGATGGACTACACGATTGTCGTCAATGCAGGGGCTTCGGATCCTGCGCCGCTGTTGTGGTTGGCACCATATGCAGGCTGTGCGATGGGCGAATATTTTATGTACCGCGGAAAACACGTACTGATCGTGTATGACGATTTGTCCAAACAAGCGGCGGCGTATCGCGAGCTATCGCTGTTGTTGCGCAGACCACCTGGACGGGAAGCGTATCCTGGCGACGTATTTTATTTGCATTCCCGGTTGTTGGAGCGTGCTGCGAAGCTGAGCGATGCGTTGGGTGGGGGATCGCTGACGGCGTTGCCGTTTATTGAGACGCAAGCATCGGACGTATCGGCGTACATTCCGACAAACGTCATTTCGATTACCGACGGCCAAATTTTTTTAGAAGCGGATTTATTTTATTCGGGACAAAGACCGGCTGTGAATACGGGGATATCCGTGTCGCGCGTCGGCGGTTCGGCACAAATCAAAGCGATGAAAAAAGTGGCGGGGACGCTGCGGCTGGACTTGGCGCAATACCGTGAGTTGGCAGCATTTGCGCAGTTTGGGAGCGATTTGGACAAATCGACGCAAGCGCGTCTGACGCGGGGTGCACGAACGACGGAAATATTAAAGCAAGGGATCAATGCTCCGATGCCTGTCGAAAAACAAGTCGTAAGCATTTATGTTGCGACAAAAGGCTTTTTGGACGACATTGCTCTTGGCGACGTGTTGCGCTTTGAAGAGGAGTTGCATCGGTACATTGATACGCATATGGGGCACATTTTCCGTACGATTCGGGAAACAAAAGATTTGTCTTCCGAAACCGAAGTGCACATTACCGACGCGGTGAAACAGTGTAAGCGATTGTTTCGTCCATCCGCATAACGGAGGAGGGTGGATGTACGATGGCAAAAGGCATGCGGGAAATTAAGCGACAAATGAAAAGCATACAAAACACAAAGCAAATTACGAAAGCGATGGAAATGATTGCCGCTGCTCGGCTCAAGCGCGCGCAACAGCTTGCGATTGCCTCAAAGCCGTACGCTGTGCATATGCACGACATCGTGGCTGCACTTGCGCAGGAGCCGGATGTGCGCCATCCGTTGCTGGAGCAGCGTCCTATACGTACGGTCGGAATGATTGTGATCAGTGGGGATCGCGGTTTGGCCGGGGGATACCATGCCAACACGTTTCGGTTGTTGGTTGCATCGATACGCGCCCAGCAAGAGGCAGGAAAAAACGTGGAACTGTATGTGATTGGACGGAAGGCGCGGGACTTTGTCAAGCGATTGCAATTGCCGATGGTGTATGAACAGACGGGCATCGGTGATTCTCCGGCGTTTTCTGACGTACAAAAATGTGCGGCGTTTGCGATTGATCGATATGCACAAGGAGCAATCGATGCGCTGTCGATTGTATACAATGCGTTTGAGACGGTGCTGTCGTCGCGTCCGACACAAAAGCCGATGTTGCCTCTTAATCTGGGCACGTCGTCTGTGCACGCGATGCGCTTGTATGAGCCGTCGGTTGATCGTGTGCTTGCGGACGTATTGCCTCGATACGCGGAGACGATGGTGTATGCTGCAGTGCTGGATGCGAAGGCGAGCGAGTTTGCCGCGCGTATGACGGCGATGAGCAATGCGACAAAAAATGCGACGAAGTTTATCCAAACTTTGACGCTCCAATACAACCGCGCGCGGCAGGCATCGATTACACAGGAAATTACAGAAATCGTTGCTGGGGCGAATGCGCAGTAAATGATTCGGGAGGCTTCGTATGAACAAAGGACGCATCGTACAAATACTGGGGCCTGTCGTCGATGTTGCGTTTGACCATGGACAATTGCCCGATATTGCAAATGCGGTGAAGCTCGTGCATCCAAATGCGAAGGCGCGTCCGATTACGGCGGAAGTTGCTGTGCATCTTGGGGACAATATTGCGCGTACGATTGCGATGTCTTCGACCGACGGGCTCGTACGTGGGGGGGAGGTGCACGATACGGGTGCTCCGATTCGTGTCCCTGTCGGTGCGGTCACGTTGGGACGCGTATTCAACGTCCTCGGAGAGCCGATCGATGAAGCGGGCGATGTATCGATGGATACGGCATTGCCGATTCATCGTTCGTCACCGCCGTTTGCGGAATTGTCCACACAAGCAGAAATGTTGGAGACGGGCATCAAAGTCATTGATTTGCTCGCGCCGTACGCCAAGGGGGGCAAAATTGGTCTGTTCGGTGGTGCAGGGGTCGGCAAAACGGTATTGATTCAGGAGTTGATCAACAACATTGCCCAGGAGCACGGGGGCATATCTGTATTCGCAGGTGTCGGTGAACGGACGCGTGAAGGCAACGATTTGTACCATGAAATGCGCGAATCAGGGGTTATTGCAAAGACATCGATGGTGTTTGGGCAGATGAACGAGCCTCCAGGGGCACGTTTGCGGGTGGCGTTGACGGGATTGACGATGGCAGAGTATTTCCGCGACGAAGAGGGCAAGGATGTGTTGTTGTTTATTGACAACATTTTCCGCTTCACACAAGCGGGGTCGGAAGTGTCGGCACTGCTCGGTCGGATGCCTTCTGCGGTCGGATACCAGCCGACGCTTGCAACGGAGATGGGGCAGCTGCAAGAGCGCATTACGTCCACAAAAAAAGGTTCGGTTACGTCGATTCAAGCGATTTATGTACCGGCGGACGACTATACGGATCCTGCGCCGGCGACGACGTTTGCCCATCTTGATGCAACGACAAATTTGGAGCGGAAAATTTCTGAGCTGGGCATTTATCCCGCGGTCGATCCGCTGGCGTCGAGTTCGCGTATTTTGACACCGGCGATTATCGGGCAAGAGCATTATGATGTTGCACAAGGTGTAAAGCGCATCTTGCAGCGGTACAAAGAGTTGCAGGACATTATCGCGATATTGGGGATGGATGAGCTGTCCGAAGACGACAAAGTGACGGTCGGTCGTGCGCGCCGCGTACAGCGCTTTTTGTCCCAAAGTTTTCACGTTGCAGAGCAATTTACGGGACAACCGGGCAAATACGTGCCGGTCGCGGAAACGGTGCGCAGCTTTAAGGCGATACTCGAAGGCAAATACGATGATTTGCCTGAGGCCGCGTTTTTGTATGTCGGTACGATCGAAGAAGCCGTCGAGAAGGCGAAAAAGCTATGAGTGCATACGCACTGGAAATATGCACGCGGGAACGCGTCGTCTATGCGCACAATGTCACGTTTGTGTCGGTGCGTGCGGTCGATGGCGTGCTCGGAATTACATTTAGGCACATTCCGCTCATTACGACGTTGCGCGTTGCTCCGGTCGTGGTTGAGGATGCGGACGGAAACAAAGAGACGATTGCGGT
>JAGWXQ010000138.1 GCA_018969805.1 Paenibacillaceae bacterium
GCACATCGTGGAAAAAGGAGGGGATGTGTGATGATCCGATTGTTTGTGCGGTTGATGATCGTTGCTTCGGTGGCGGGTGTGTGCGTATACGCGATGCCTGCACTGGCGATGGTGACCAATACGCCACAAAGTGGCGAGAAAAAGACGGGTCAAGGTGCTCCACATATCGTGATCAAACAATCATTGGAAAAAAGCATGGTACGCGTTGGGCAACGTACGTTACGATACAAAGTACCTATGGGAAGTGACGATCGTGCGTTTGTGGCTGTGTCAGGCGGTTTTTTGATTGGGAAAACGGAAGTGACGGAATCATTGTGGCGCGCAGTCCAGCAATGGGGTGCGAAAAATGGGTACTCCTGGTCCTCTAAAGTACAGAACGATGCGGCGCAAAACGGGAAACCGTCGGACAGCGTATTGCACAGCGGACTTCCGGTGACCAACGTATCCCGATGTGACGCGATGGTGTGGTTGAATGCCTTGTCGGAATGGACGGGCGAACAACCCGTGTATCGATTGGATACGAAAGATGTGGCGAAAAACGGGGCAGTATTATGTCGTATGCCCGGCAGTATCGAATTCATTCCGACATATAACGGGTACCGATTGCTAAGAAGTGCCGAATGGGAGATGGCGGCGCGATGGAAAAGTCCCAAAGTGCGGCCGGAGCATTCTCGGAGTACAAACAATGAAACCGTTGATTGGTTGCGCGGTACGTTTGCCTCGGGAGCCGACAAACACAATCATGTTGCGGCGAGAGCTGTAGCCGTGTTTGGAGTCGATCGTGTGCATCGTGTACAGACGAAGAAGCCGAATGCGCTCGGTGTATACGACATGAGCGGCAACGTATTTGAGTGGGTATGGACCGAACGTATTGGCGCGCATTTTCGAGGCGGAAGCTGGAAAACCCCTTTTGATGCTCTAGCGATTTGGCGTATTTCGTCCAATATGCGGAACGGGGCATTTGATGACGTCGGCTTCCGCATCGCCAAAAATTGACGAACACCCCTGCGCGCAATTCACGCCAAACTTTGATACAATCATGGTGGGTACAAAGGTGTGGCGTGATTGGGGAGGGTGTGGGTCATGCGCAGTTGGATCGTCGGCATTTCAGGGGCAAGTGGTGCGGTGTATGGCGTGCGGCTGACACAGTGGTTGCTCGATGCAGGGTACGACGTGCATGGATTGATTACCGATGCGGGATGGCGCGTGCTCAAAGAGGAGCACGATTGGGATAGTGCGCATCGCATGGATACGATACACAAACATTTTGCAGGCAGGCGTGGTACATACGCGTATTACGCGCGTTCGGATATTGGGGCACGAGTAGCGAGCGGGTCGTTTCGCACAGCGGGGATGGTCATTATGCCGTGTTCGATGGGGACGCTCGGCGCGCTCGCGCACAGCTTGTCGGATGAGCTTATTGAGCGCGCTGCCGACGTCGTGCGCAAAGAGCGGCGGCCACTCATTCTCGTTCCTCGGGAAACCCCGCTTCATGCAGGACATCTACAAAACATGCTCACGCTTGCGCAGCAAGGGGTGCACATCGTACCCGCAATGCCGGCAATGTATCATCGTCCACAGACGATGGACGAGATGATTGATTTTATGGTCGGAAAAGTGCTCGATGTGATGGGCATTGATCACGATGTGTTTACCCGCTGGGGGGGCTGAGCGCGTGCACAGCGCGACACGATTTGGGCGCATCACGTATGCCAATGCGTGGCCGTTGTTGCACGATGTGCGGCCACGTACACCGGTGCGATGGATCGATGGGAGTCCTGCTCATATCAACGCCATGATGCGCAACAATGACGTCGACATCGCGATCATGTCGTCGCATGCGTTTCTCGAACAAGCAGAGCATGTGCTCCTCGTACGCGATGTATCGATTGGTGCGGTCGGCGCAGTGCACTCGATTTTGTTGTTTTTGCGCGTCGATGAACCACGGACGATTGCTCTGACGGAGTCATCGGCGACATCGACGCATATGCTCCGCATGATGCTGGCACAGAGCGGGCATCGCATCGCGTACGTCCCCATGCGCCCTGAGCTCGAACACATGCTGGAGCAATGCGATGCAGCACTGCTCATCGGCGACGATGCGATTCGCGCCAAGTGGGCATATCCGCACATCAAAACGATGGATGTTGGAGCAATGTGGCAAGCGCACACCGGCTTGCCGATGACGTATGCGGTCGTTGCTGTCCGCGCACAGTATGCAACACAACGACCGGACGCGATTGCCGCACTCATCCGTGCGTTGACCGAACGTGTCGCTCGTCCACGGAACGATGTCATCGCCCATGCTGTGGCGGCGATCGGGGGCGATGTGGCATATTGGACACATTATTTCGCGCAGCTGCAGTACGGCCCGCCAGACGCGCGCGCGCTGCACGCGTATGCCGTTCGCGCGACCGAGTGTGGATTTTTATCCCGCGTCCCTCAGGTTCATTGGTTGTGATTGGGGCGAACGAATCGGCAACCGGTGCAGGGGCACTTGTGTGACACGGGTGTTCGTCTATGGTACGATGGACGTATTGCGTGCGCGGTTGTTGCGCACAGAGCGATTGTAGGTGACGGAATGAAGTTGTTGCGTTTGTATGACCGCTTTGAAGCAGACATTGATCGCATCGAGCGGGACTTGGCACATAAAGTCGCTTTGGCGCATCCGACATTGCGCGATGCGGCACTCCATTTGTTGCGCGCGGGTGGAAAGCGTGTGCGGCCTGTCTTTGTATTGTTGTGTGGCCAATTTGGACAGTACGATGTGCAGCGGTTGGTCGATGCTGCCGTACCGCTCGAAATGATTCATATGGCGACGCTTGTCCATGACGATGTCATTGATTGTGCGCATACGCGTCGGGGGCAGCAGACGGTTGGGGCGCGTTGGGGTGCGCAGACAGCGATGTATGTAGGAGACTTTTTGTTTGGAAAAGCGATTGCGCAGTTGGTAGAGCTGGACGTTCCGGCAATTCATCGCATCGTCTCGCGTGTGATGGTGCAGATGGTGATCGGCGAGCTTGAGCAAATGCGCTGGCTCGGTGTGATCGATCAGACGGTGCGGGACTATTTGTTGCGCATTCGACGAAAGACGGCGCTGTTGATTGCCTCCTCGTGCCAAATAGGCGCGCTCGTCGCTGGTGCATCCGAACAGTGTGCGCAGCAGTTGTATATGTATGGGTACCATATCGGCATGGCATTTCAAATACAGGACGATTTGCTCGATTTTACCGGCACCGAGACGCAGCTCGGAAAGCGACCAGGCAGCGATTTGCGTCAAGGCAACGTGACACTGCCCGTGCTGTATGCCGCCAAAGATGCGCGCGTGCGCGAAGTGATCGCGCGGTGCTTGCTTCCAGGGGCGGATGACAGTGTGAAAAATGATGCGATTGTACTCGTGCAGCGCAGTGATGGCTTGGGCGAGGCAGCGCGTTTGGCACAGCGGTATTGTGCACGGGCGCTGCGTGTGCTGGATCGTTTGCCGAACATCGCAGCGCGCGACGATTTGCGCACGACGGCGGAAGTGTTGGCGCATCGGGCGTATTAGGGCAACGGTGTGTGGAATCGTTGCGCAGAGACGCGAAGTATGGTACAATACAGTGTGCATCAGTGAAACGAGTGGCGCAGTATTCTAGTCGAACACCCGTTTTGAGGGCGAGCCTAAAAATTCGCCGTAGGGCACATCGATGAAGTTCCTGATGCGGGCTTTCGACGCCCAGTCGGGGGCTCGCGTTGGGAGTTAAGGTTGCTGGGCGATCTGCAATGGCATGCAGGCGTGGACCCTGCTTCCGCGGAGGCTTCTGGATCGTTGCGCGCATTGCGCGGTCGGGAGTATAAACCTGACGTACTGTGGGCGACGGTTGTTGCCGTGCAGACGCAGTGTAGCCTGCCTTGAGTGAGACACGGGGGATTGCCGATCCAGGTGGCGGTTGCCTAAGGCCATGGGTGGCGCACACCGCTTGCGGCATGAAATGTGTCTTGCAAAAGAGGATAAGAAACGGTTCTTGTTTCGTCGGGGAAAACCCCTAGACTGTTTTTTGTGCGTGGTCAAAAAAGCTCCCTGAGGATTACAGTGCGGACTCAGTGGCAATCTAGTCTCACTGTCGGTGACGCAGTGAAGGCGGTCTTGAAGGGAAACCGCCCGTTCGGCGACGAAGGGTGATCGCT
>JAGWXQ010000139.1 GCA_018969805.1 Paenibacillaceae bacterium
ACAACAAGCGGGGCACGTCGCGCCAACGCGTCCAAAACGTCGCCTTGGCAATCGCATGCGGTGCGAACAGCGGATGCGTCACAGGAGGCAGCGATCCGTAGCCAATGACGAGATCGCCCATGCGTGCCCCAGAAGCGATCGGGGCGCGCAAAGAAGGCTGCACGCGAATCGTCACGTGGCTTTTGGATGGTGGTGTATTGCGCGGCACGATCATCGTTACTGGATGCGTCGCCGTAATGACGACTTCGCGGCGTGCACTGCCCTCAATCGCCACCGTCCCGAGCCTTTGCCCCGCCTCTGCGATCGTGCGTCGCTCAAAGCGGGCAAATCCGTAATCAAACATCGCCGCCACTTCGCTGTTGCGGTTTTTCGTGCTGGGGGCACCGAGCACGACTGCGATCCATCGCACTCCGTTGCGCTGCGCTGTCGCTGCCAAACAAAACTGCGCGTCCTGTGTATATCCGGTCTTGAGTCCGTCTGCACCGTCATACACGCGCACGAGTTTGTTTGTATTGACGAGCCAAAACGGCTTCGGTGTATCGCGGCGCACATAGTCCTCGTACGCACGCGTATATGTCAGCACTTCTTTGTGCGCCAGCAAGGCGCGCGACATGCGCGCGATATCCGATGCACTCGTATAATGGTCGGGGACAGGCAGTCCATTGACGTTTTGAAACCGCGTATTGCGCATACCCAGTTGCGCAGCGCGTTCGTTCATTCGGGCGACAAAATCGGCTTCACTGCCTGCAATGCGCTCTGCAAGCACTACGGCTGCATCGTTGGCAGATGCCATCGCCACACTTTTAAGCAAGTCCGAAACGGTCATTTCTTCCCCAGGCTGCAAGAAAATTTGCGAGCCCCCCATCGATGCCGCGCGTTCACTCGTCCGCACACGTTCTGTCCATGTGAGCTGTTTGCGCGTAATTGCTTCCATGACGAGCAGCATCGTCATGATTTTCGTAATCGATGCAGGGGGAAGCGGTTGGTCGGCGTTTTTCGTGTATACGATTTCTCCTGTATCCGCCATTAATATCGCAGCCCGTGCGTTGGGCGTAAGGTCAGGTTGCGCCATCACGGGCAACGACGCTGCACGGGGCGCTTCCCCTCCATCGCTCGACGCAAAAGCCGGCGCACATACCGCTGCACAGACGACGACCACGACGACCAGACGATAGCGCATCCCGGATCTCCTCCTTATGTAGTGCCAGTATTGCCCAAGGAGGAGCTGCATAAACGTCAGGCACGCTGGACTTGCTGCTTTGGCACATCGTCCACGCATCGCTGTGCCCGATCGCCGCTCGTCCCTGATCCACCACACCGCCCTATACGGAGCGTGTCACCCCTTCGATGCACGAAAAGGCGTGCGCAACCCCCGAACGTGCAACACCATGCTGTACGCCACGACAGACAATGAACTGAGCACCATCGCCCCACCTGCTGTCATCGGGGTCAGTACGCCCGCCATCGCCAGCGGCAATCCACAAACGTTGTATAATATCGCCCATACGACACTTACCCGCACATGGATGCGCGTCTGCCGTGCAAGTACGACCGCATCCACGAGTGCACGCACGTCCGTCCGCAGCAGCGTGACGTGCGCTGCTGCTTTCGACACATCGTTTGCCGACGCGACGCATACGCCGACGTCCGCAGCTGCAAGTGCCGGGGCGTCATTGAGTCCATCTCCGACCATCGCGACGGTATGTCCATGGTGACGCATCTCCTGAATGATCGCACGCTTCTCTTCGGGGAGCACTTCTGCATCGACGTGCGCGATGCCCAGACGCGCTGCTGTGCTTGATGCAGCGTGCATCCGATCGCCTGTGCACATGTGCACACGCAGATTCAGATCTTGCAGGGCACGGACGACATCGACTGCCTCAGGGCGCACGGTGAGCTCTAGTGCACATACCGCGACGACACAGCCGTCGATCGCGATGCCGACGACCGTATAGCCCGCATCGTCCCACTCCGGTGTCGGCAAAGGCATCTCCGGAGCGAGCCACCGCCATGCCCCGATGCGCACGTCCCATCGATCGATGCGCGCTGCAACACCAAGACCTGGATGCGTCATCGGCGGTGCATCCAGCCGAAGGGGTGTGCGCCGCGATGCCTCCTGTCCCAAAGCGATGCCGACCCCATGCACTGCACCGTGCTCCGCCGCGGCCACAAGTGCCCAAAACGTCTGTTCATCGACGATGTCCTCCCGTAAGAAACGCACATCGACAAACGTACACGAATCCAAGGTCATCGTACCCGTTTTGTCTAAGACGACGACATCGACGCGCGCAAGTGCCTCCAATGCAATCGGGTCGTGAAAGACGATGCCTTGGCGCACTGCTTTTCCCTGCGCCACAGACAGCGTCAGCGGAATCGCCAATCCAAGCGCACACGGACACGCCATCACGAGCACTGCAAGCGCATGCATCATCGCAGTGGATGCATCTGACACCCACGCCCAATACACGCCTGTGCCACACGCAAGCACGAGCACGAGCGGGACAAATACGGCTGCGATGCGGTCTGCCATCTTGTGTGCCGGTGCGCGCGTTGCTTGCTCCGCGATGCGCAGCATGCGTACGACTGCGGTGTCGCTGCCGTCTGCATCCGCCCGAATGCGGATCGTCCCTCCCGTATTCATCGATGCCGCATACACCGCATCCCCGACGGTGCGCATATGTGGCACGCTCTCTCCTGTGCGCATCGATTCGTCGATGTGCGTGTGTCCGGCGACGATCGTCCCGTCCGCTGGAATCCACGATCCCGGCTGTACCGTCATCTCGTCTCCGGTTTTGATCGCAGCGATCGGTACGACGTACGTACTCCCGTCCCGCTCAATCGATACGGTACGCGTGTGCAGCAAAAGCATATCCGTCAGCGACGACGTCGCGATGCGCTTCATGCGCTGCTCGATCCACGATCCAAACGTCACAAAGCCCACCAGCGCAGCACTCGTCTCAAAATACACGTGCAGTCCGTTCACCCACGCCCACACACTCGCCACATACACACACGTCGTCGCAAAAACGATAAGCACTTCCATACTGATCGTCCGCTGTCGCACCGCACGCCACGCACGATCGTACAGCGGAGCCGCGACCCACGTCTGCATGATCGTTGCGAGCCCAAATTGGACCAGCGGATGCATGATCCCATGCAGTGGAGCAACAAACATCGCCACCATCGTCGGAACGACGCACACCGCCGACACAACGAGCCGTCCCACAGACGACCGCACACGCGGCACCGCACCCGCAGGCGACAGCACCGTATACCCCAATGACGTCACGACGGCCACAAGATCGTCCGCACGGACGTCCGGCGCATGCTCCACAATGACGCGCTCAAGCGCCACGTGCACCCGCACACGCTGGACACCAGCAAGCGCCCTTACAGCACCTTCTATGCGCCGCGCACACGCTGTACACGTCACACCACGAAGCCACAGTGCGGTCTCCACAATACCACCCCCAAATAAAACAGCCACTTGCACAAACCAAGTGGCTGCTTCGGTTTATTTTCTTATGGGCGATCCCTTGCGTGGCAGGTTTTTCAACGTTTTCGGACTTGTTTTTGACGGATCAGACACAAAAAACCTTTCTTTTATTCGGCACTGCGCACTTACACGATCAAAGTCACTTTGGTTTTCTTTTTTTGCTTTTATTGTTGCTCCTATTCCTTGAGCATAGCACTGAACATAACGGACGATTTTTTTTCTTTCCGCCGTCGTGCCCATCAGTGGTTCATACACCGCCATATTGTTGTCCAAAAGTAACGATTTGACGATATAATCGATACATTCTTGACTTCTCCCATTTGTTCTACAAAGATTCACTTCTTGACTATTTCTTGGAATTCGTACATACAGTCCAAGAATATAATTGTAGATGATTTGTGGATGTAACACAAGACCCGAAAGCGCATCATTGAATTTGAGCCGATCATTACTGGCATCTCTCGAAGAATTGCTCGTATCCCGACTATCCCTGGCCGCCTCGATGGCACATAAAATGTGTTGTTTTATGGTCTTTACTCTCTCTGGTTCTCTTACATACGCAAGCATTGCATAAAAGGACTGACACGCAAGATCGACTTTCAGAGAAATTTCCGTAAACTTTTCTTTACTCAAGCGGGCATCGTACTTCAGCTCAAGCGG
>JAGWXQ010000140.1 GCA_018969805.1 Paenibacillaceae bacterium
TATTTTCAAACTTCCTTGCGATAAACACGACGAGCCGCAAATTGCGCTCAATGAGGATCGAGCGCGCACTGCTGCGGTCTTCAGCAAGCCGCGAAAGCCACACTTGTTCCTCCGATGGGCTCAGCGGATGGGGAAGTGCTTCACTTCCTCCGACATAATGCACGTCTTCTTGCGTCCACGGACACGCCATCCAAATGCGGTACAGCCACGAATTTTGAAACCATGTATGAATGCCCAACGCCACTTCTCCGCTTTGCATACGTTTCGTCCCTTTCTGTACATGATGTTTTTCGATGCTAGCTCACAAGTGCCATCGGAATGAGTGCCGCATAGGCGCGGTCCGCACGCAGCGTCCCTGCCCGTAAGCCGATCAACACCCGACCCCGGCACCACTGCCGATCGTCGATGCGGACGACATCCGGAGCAAACGCAATCATCCATTGCTGATCCAGTCCTACACCGCGATACGGCACACAACGAAACCGACTTTCCCACTGCACCTCCTCATCTGCGGCATCGTGGCAGACGCGCAGTACGTCCCCCGACAAGACGGCATCCCGCCATCCGATCGGCACATCGTCGATCCACTGACGGGCATCCATAATCAAGACCGGTGTGCGCGTCAATGGATCGCACAAATGGTGTCCCGTGTCAATCAACCCTTGTGCACGCACCGTAATGCGCCCAATGTGCACTTCGATCGGCACGACGTGCCTGTGCACCCGCCGATACGCACGCACACACAACACCCCTAATGCCGCACACACACCTACGAGCACGATCGTCGTCACGGTGAGCGATTGGACGCGCTGGGAGAAGACGATCGAAATGCCAACCGCACAGGCACCAAACACCGTACATACCGCAGTCTGCCACACCAAATGCCGACCCCCGCGCCATCGATACGCGACGACAAGCAGCAACGGTGTGCACAAAAAAAACGTCCATACACTGTTGTACCCGCTAAGTGCCACCCAAACGATCGGCACTGCACCAAGCACCGCCGCACACGCGATGCGCCACCAAATGATCGCCTCCCGCAGCACGTTTGCGAGCACGAGCAACCAGATGCCGTTGCACACCACATGCACCGCACCGAGTACATCGACGTACACGGCACCACCCCCAGTACGTGACCAGTATACGCGGCACCGCACGCGCATTATGTCACATTGCGCTGTCGAAAAAAGAGAAAATGCGCGTGGAGGCCCATACCCCAAAATTTTTTTGTAAGGTTACTTGACGCATAATTGTTATGCATGATACAATCACCCGTATATCAACGACGCACACTGCATATGTGTAATATTTCCTTACACATATGCACCACGTCGTGGTGTACCAAAAATTTTTTTGAAGGGGGCACGGCCTTATGCGCACACGCACCGCACTCATCGTCCTCGTCGCTTTCTCTTTGATCGCGACCCATGTTCCGCTGCTCGCCGCAGCCCAGAAAGCCCCTGCAAAAAAACAGGTGCGTTCCCAGCTTGTAAAACCTGTA
This sequence comes from Paenibacillaceae bacterium, assembly GCA_018969805.1. GTDB lineage: Bacteria > Bacillota > Bacilli > Paenibacillales > YIM-B00363 > REEB470. The sequence goes on from JAGWXQ010000140.1 coordinate 1,502, forward strand.
CCAAAAGGACCACCACGCACTGTAGTGACCCCAAAAGTGACCCCAAAAGTGACCCCAAAAGTGACCAAAAACCCATCAATAGGAACATCCAACAAATCCAATAAGATCACAATCCTACCCGTAGCAATACCCGCGCTCGTCACCGTATCCAAAGTGACCGTCGACGCGATCGCCATCTACATCGGGATATGCGGCCTCTCCACACCCACACAGTGCGGGAAAGCGTACATGAGAGCAATGAGGGAAATTGAGAAAGAGCTGCAACTCACGGGCGATAGCCTTGCTCGGACGATGAACGAAGTGGCATCATTTTTTAAAAAAATTGGACAAGACAAAAAAGATCCGTCCATCGAAGCATTACGCATATACAACGAACAATTAATTAAAGAGGATCGGCCGAAAAACTGGTGCGAACAACAAATCGAAATGCTCACTGCACAAGGACGTCTGGATGTCGCTTCCGCACTTGCCCGGCTGTGTGGTTTGGGCGAAAAAACCAAATCAACGGCAGGCGAACAATGCGACAACATCGTGAAATCTAATCGCTCAAACATGACATCAGATATCGAAGAAGCCATGCGCAAATTTATCAAAAACAACGAAGGAAATGGTCCAGAAGATCTGAATTTGTCTTCAATTTGCAAAGAAAACCCCCATCTTTGGGCATCGTTTATGTTTGTGCATTATTTCATTCAAAAAAAAGACCAGTACGAAAATGCAAACATCACATTCGGAGAGAACAACCTCATATCTGTGACATTTATTGACAAGAAGACGAAAAAAGAAATGGTGTGCACGACTGCACTAGGGACGATCTTTGAAGATTACGGATTGTTTTGCGGAACGAAAGAAGAATTTAAGGATAAAATTAAAGAGTTAAAAAGACAAAACCGTTATGAAAATACGTTTTACGAAAACAAGTCCAGCGAGGAAATATTTAGGATGTTTTTCCGGTAACGTTTTTTTAGCAACTCCCATTATGGGACGTTGCTTTTTTATGTTCTTTTGATCCAATGGTTTTATTCCACCACGATCGGAGCGTCCTGTATGCGTACATTGATCGCACTCGCCCTATGCATCTTCCTCATCCCCCAACAATCGTATGCCGCTGCCCCTGCCCTTGTTGCGGGTACTTTCGTACAGCATCTTGCTCGGGTCTCAGCGATCTACATCGGCATATGCGGCATTTGATTGCCCAATGCATGCATCGAGCACCGGAGTCGACTGCTCGTTGCAGTGATCAAAGAGATCCACATCTCTTATGATGAAGCCAAGAAGTTGATTGCACATTTTTTCAATTTATTGAAACCGGATTCTTTTAACCCTTCCTCTATGACAACTTTTTTGGACGTGTATGCATCGTGTGAAGAACTGATCAACCATATGCACACATTAAATCGACATAGAGAAGCAGAAAAACTGCGTGAATTATGTGGACTCAAGCAACCAAAGCGACCGCTGGGCTTTTCACAGCGGTGCAACACAATCGTCCGATTTACCAGCCCGTACCGCGATCGCATCATTGAGGACGCCGTCAAAAAAATTTTGGCCGAACATTCTGGTCATAAATATTTGTGCTTACCAGGAAAAAAGCAGGACACCATCATCACATTTTTGTTTGCCATGCTTTTTCATCGTGACAAAGAAAACTATCGCAATGCGGCGTTGCATGTGCTCGATGTGGGGCTCGTCATCGACATCACCAAGCGCGACGGCACCCGCATATTGTGCAGGTATGCATTATCGACCTTCTTTGATACGGATGCGCTCTTCTGTGGTACACCGACCCAGCTGGAACACACGATACGCCTGCTCATCAAACAAGGACGACAGCGCGACAAGCGCAATACACCATCGCGCGTCATCGAAGCACTCGTCCCTGATCGGCTCTAGCAAGCTCAGTGTACTTGTGCTACAATGCAAGCACTGTCAATGTATGGGGAGCGGTGCTGGGTGGGAACGATTTTGTGCGCACAGCGCATGCATGATCTACCGAAGCAATACTTTGCCACGCTCGTGGGGCGCGTACAAGACGCTCTTGCCGCTGGCCACGATGTCATCAACATCGGTCAAGGCAATCCGGATTTGCCGACGCCCGCCCACATCGTACGTGCGATGCAAGAAGCGGTTGCGGATGCGCGATTTCATCGGTACCCGCCGTTTCGCGGGTTTGACTTTTTGAAGCACGCCATCCGTGATCGGTACCGCATCGACTATAGCGTTGATTTGGACATGGATGAAATCGCAATTATTGGCGGTGGGAAGACAGGCCTTGTCCAACTGCCGTCCATCTTCCTCGATGCGGGAGACGTATGCGCGCTGCCCGATCCAGGGTATCCCGACTACGCATCCGGTGTCGCGATCGCAGCGGGGCGCATTCGCCTCATGCCACTTCTTCAGGAAGATGGGTATACAGCAGACGTACGCGCACTCGATCCTCCAAAAATGATCGTGCTTAATTATCCGCACAATCCGACCGGTGCGCTCGCGCCAGACGGGTATTACGACGACGTCATCGCTTGGGCGGCGACACACGGTGTATTGGTCGTATCGGATTTTGCGTACGGCGCGATCGGGGACGGCACACGACCGCGCAGCTTTCTTGCGTCCCCTGGTGCCAAAGACGTCGGCATCGAAAT
>JAGWXQ010000141.1 GCA_018969805.1 Paenibacillaceae bacterium
GGCGTTTTTGTGAAACGGATCGATGGTTTGAAATATGGATGCGTATGCCATTGTGCGCGCTCATGATCGGTGCAGTGCGTTTTGTTTTTTTGCCAATTGCTGTGCCAAGCGGTAAATCGGCCCTGCGCCCATCGTAAGCACGACATCGCCGTGGCGCAGCAGTCCATCGATCCATGTTGCCGCATCCGTATACGTTTTTGCGTAGTACACTGGATTTGTCGTGTGTTGCTGGATGCACGCGACAAGCCGCTCTGCGTGCACGTCTGCGATCGGTTGCTCGCCTGCGGGGGCATAAATATCGGTAATGATCGTCACGTCTGCTGCGTCAAATGATGTGGCAAACGCATCAAACATGCTTGCCGTGCGCGTATATCTCTGGGGCTCAAACACGGCAATGACACGCCGATTCGTCGCACGTGCGGCGCGAATCGTCGCCTGTATTTCCGTCGGATGATGCGCGTAGTCATCGACGACCATCAGCGCCTCGTCTTCATAGTGCACTTCAAAACGCCGCTTTGTCCCCCGATACGTCGCCAACGCTGCAACGATGTGCCCGTACGCGATGCCACTATGCGCCGCAGCAGCAATCGCACCGAGCGCATTGGTTACGTTGTGCATGCCCGACACAGGAACATGTACACGCCCAAGCGGTGTAGTGCCGATCATACACGCAAACGATACATGGCGATCTCCGAGCACGATGTCCGTCGCACACACGTCCGCCTGAGCATGCACACCATACGTCACCCACGTTTCCTGCGTGCGCGCCCACTGTGCGAGCAGCGGATCGTCGATGCATACGATGCATGTCTTTCGTACATTGCTGATGTGCTTTTGATACGCCTGAATCAGCACCTGAAAGTCTCCATTGTAGTTTTCCAGGTGGTCTGGCTCGATATTTGTAATGACGGCGATGTCTGGACGATACTGCACAAACGTGTTGTCGCTCTCGTCTGCTTCCGCGATGCATATGCGTCCATTTCCCGCTTTGCTCGCGCGCCCAAACTGCACGAGGTCTGCTCCGATCACAAACGTCGGATCTTCTTGTGCATACGTACATATCGTCGCAATCATCGCCGATGTCGTCGTCTTGCCGTGTGCCCCAGTGACCGTCACACTGCACTCCGACTCGTGCAGCCACTGTGCCAGCATCTCCGCGCGATGCATCGTACGCATCCCCATCTCCTGCGCAGCGACGCGCTCGACGTTTGCTGCATCGATGGCCGACGAATACACACATACGTCTGCTCCGACGACGTGCTGTGCGTCATGTCCGATATTGATGTGCGCCCCACGCGCACGCAGCGGATCGAGTGCTGCAGCATCGTTTGTGACATCAGAGCCACTGACGGACACCCCACGATCGAGCAGTACGTGTGCCAGCGCACGCATCCCGTACCCGCCGATGCCGATCACATGTACGCGCATCGAGATCCCCCCCTCTCCACTACCACCCTTGCACCGCACGCACGCCGTTTGCGTGCGCCCGTATTTCCCCGATGACGTACAGCGATCCACACGCCACGACACAGTCTCCCGCAAGCGCATCTGCACGTGCCAGTGCCGACGCAATCGATGGCTCAACGAAAACGGGTCGGTCGTCAATCGACGCAATAAGCGCACCCAAAGCGTGTGCATCCATGCGTTTGAAAAACTGTGTCTCCGTCACGACCCACGCATCAAACAACCCGCGCAACGCTTCAATGCACGCGCGATGGTCTTTGTGCTCGACCATCCCGATCAGTGCGACGCGCCGCTCAGGCAGTGTGTGCACGATGCGCGCAAGCGCACGCATCCCTTCGACGTTGTGCGCTCCATCGATGAGCAAGCGCGGGGTCACCCATTCACACCGCCCCGGCCACCGGACAGTACGCAGCCCTTCTCTGATGTGCTCCGTACCGACCGCAAGCGTCGTGCGCAACACACACATCGCCATCATCGCAAGCGATGCATTGTGCAGCTGATGCGGGCCCTCTAGGGCAACTTCCGCTTCGATCTCCCCATCTGGAGAAGAAAAACAGATGCCCCCACCCGCACGCGCACGGTACGAAAAATGATCCCCTAGCACAAACAGCGGAGCATCTTTTTCGTGCGCACGCGCCGCAATGACTGCCGCAGCTTCCGCATCGCCCACACCAGAAACGATCGGTACCCCCGACTTGATAATGCCTGCTTTTTCGGATGCAATAAGCGGCAACGTATGCCCCAGTACGTCCATATGATCAAACCCGATCGTCGTAATGACCGATACGAGCGGATCGACGACGTTTGTCGCATCCAGCCTACCCCCAAGCCCCGTTTCCCATACGACGACGTCCGGACGCGCATGCCGTGCATAATACACGAGCGCAAGCAACGTACCAAGCTCAAACGATGTCAAAGCACCGTGCTGTTGCTCTACTTTATGTGCCAGCGGGATGAGTTGTGCGGCGATGTGCACAAGCACGTCGTCAGGAATGTCTGCACCGTTGTATTGTACTCGGTTTTGGTACCGCACAATGTACGGGGACGTATACAGCCCGACGTTGTAGCCACATCTGCGCAAGATGGCATCGATCATCGCGCACGTCGAGCCTTTTCCGTTTGTCCCTGCGACATGGATAAAGCGCAGTGTCCGCTCCGGATGATCAAGCATCGCTGCCGCAGCGCGCATGCGCTCAAGTCCAAACCGCATGCCTTGCACAGGCGACGTCAACCATGCGATCGCTTGATCAATGCTCATGCGTCTGTACCATCCAATGCTTCCAGTTTTTCACACACGATCGCGAGCATCGACGCATACTCCGCACGCTTATTCCGCTCCTTCGTGACGATCGCCTCTGGTGCCCGAGCGACAAAATCGGGTTGGTCGAGTTTGCGGTCAATACGCGCGACTTCTTCGCGCAACCGCGCAATGTCCGCTTGCAACCGCGCCTTCTCTTGTGCAACGTCCACGATATGCGGAATCGTCAAATCTGCCCCCCCAACGACAAGCGTCGTGACAATCCCTTGTGGCACATCGTCACCGATCGTCAACGACGACGCGTACGCAAACCGCGCGATAAGCTGTGCATCGCTATGGACATCTTGTGCAATCTCCGTCGTATGCGGTCGAATGTGCAGCGATATTTTTTTACTTGGAGCAACGTTTTGTTCGGCACGCCATGTCCGCACAGCACGCACGATCGCGATCATGCGCGTCATTTTGTCGTGCGCAACTGAGTCGCGTACGTCTGCCTGGGGCCACGCAGACACGCTGATCGATCCCGTCGTCCCTGGGAGCTGATGCCACAGCTCTTCTGTCACAAAAGGCATGAGCGGATGCATCAATTGGATCGCAGCACGCATGACCGTATACAACACGTCTTTCGTACGCGCAATCGCGTGGGGATCGTCACCAGTCAGCGTAATTTTTGCGCATTCGATATACCAATCACACACATCATCCCATATAAAATCCGTGAGCGCACGTCCCATTTCCCCAAAATCGTACGCCTCGATGCGCTCTGTGATCGCCGCGATCGTCTCCGTCAGCCGATGCATGATCCAGCGATCTGCTGTAGACCACGTCGATGGATCAGACGCCTCAGGGACGTCTTGCACGTGCATAAACATAAAGCGCGTCGCATTCCAAAGTTTGTTTGCAAAAGCACGCGCAAGTGAAACCCGCTCAATGCGAAAACGCACGTCTTGCCCCGGTGTCGTCGTCGTCACCAACATAAACCGCAACGCATCCGCACCGTATTCGGAAATAATCGCGATCGGATCAATACCATTGCCGAGCGATTTGGACATTTTGCGCCCTTCTGCATCGCGCACAAGCCCATGCACAAGCACTGTCCCAAACGGCGCACGCCCAGTACACACCGCACCCATCGTCATCATCCGCGCGACCCAAAAAAAGATAATATCGTATCCTGTCACCAAAACATCGGTCGGATAATACCGCTGCATGTCTGCAGTATTTTGTGGCCATCCCAATGTCGAAAAAGGCCAAAGTGCAGAAGAAAACCACGTATCCAAAACGTCCTCGTCCTGTGTGATCTGATCGCTATGACAATGCGCACACACATCAGGATCGTCCTTCGACACCGTCACGTGCCCAC
>JAGWXQ010000142.1 GCA_018969805.1 Paenibacillaceae bacterium
AGAGGATCCGACCAATTTTCTCATGCCATGATGCACATCGATCAAAGTATACAGCGCAATGTATCCGCAGCCACAGAAAGTGCTGTCACTTCTCATGCAGTCAAAACGCAAGCAAACCAACTTACACAAATCGTGAACATCCTTCGTACATTTGTGTACGGAACAGGAAGCAAACTGCACAACGCGTTTTCGAAACAAGATATTGTTGCTACAAAAAACAATCATTCGGATGAAGAATTTTCTTTTCATACTTAAAAAACTTTTCCTTCAAAGCACACACTATAGGAAGATATGACACAAAAAATCACAATCTTTCATTTATAATCAATGCGCCTGCAAAAAGTGCACAATCACTTAATGCGACTACACTCTTTACGGGTACACTATTTTCCTGTTCCTATCAAACCCATACGCTGAGAACGATTATTGATGCATTGATCTGCAATATTCCAAGTCTATTTGCTGTGCAGTATATCAAAATGATAAGTAATATATGTGCTTATAATGTGAAAAAACGCGATCTTCATCAATAATTTTTATCCTATTGATGACGATAGATCGTTCATTCCTAGCACGTTTGATGATTTTCCACGAACATTTTTCGATCCATTCGACGTATTACAATACCACGCCGCAACATCCAGCGGATCCAAATTTTTCACATTCTTAACTATCCCACTCCCATAATTGTTCGGTGTCCAATAATGCTTACGTCCATTGACTGTTGTTTTCATTTTTTCGCGAGCCAAACTCCTTGATATCGGTGCTGTCGTCTCCAACCACCGCGCCGACATTTCCCACTCATTGTTTGTCGGAAAGCGATACCCATCTGCTTTGTGAACTTTTGCATGGAATACCTGAGTGCCCCCTGTTTCGCATCGTTCAAAAACACACCACGATATCGACGTCACAAGTTTATTGCGTGCTGTTGTCGGTTCAACACCAATTGTGCTATCGTTACCTCTTCGAACTCCTCCTTTGAATGATTTGCCCCAATACATTTTTTCGATTTTGACTGTGTACGCACTTTGATCATAAAAAAACCCACCTTTGGCACAGTGGGTTTTTTCATTTAATGAATAAGCTGCACTTGCACAATTTTGACAATACGTGCAATAAAGGTCCCAATGATCGGGACATTCAATGCTCCGAGCTGTTGTAACCCATAAACGATGACCGCAGAAAACAGTGTGAAACCGATGGCGATACCGACACCTCGGGCAATGCCTGCGAGCAACCCGCGCCAGAGCAACTGCATCGGGGCATGCAACAATTGTACGTATTCCCCAAACCGTGCCTGCTCCAATTGGCGCGCCACGCGCGCAATCGCATCGCGATCGGACACCATCGTCCCCTCCTTAACTGCTCTCGCGTCCTCTTAACACGTCTGCACACCGCCGACATGCGTCCGCAAAATGCGCATCACACCCAACGTCCAAAGTTACTTTCCAGCACCGCGCACATTTTGTTCCTTCGGCAGGCGTTGTTGTGACATCGATCACGTTTGGTTCGTGCGCACACACCATTGCTGCGCTGCGTCGATTTGCCCCACGTACGGTCACACGTGCGACGATCAACAACGTGTCCAATCGATCGAACGTATGCAACCATGCTGCCGTTTGCGCATCTGCTTCAATGGTTACGTGCGCGCCCATGCTGCTCGCGATGCGTTTTTCGTTTCTCGCTTGTTCTAATGCCCGAAAAACGATATCCCGAACGACAAAAAACTGTTTCCAGCGCAACTCCACGTCCGCATCGATCCACGCATACCGTATTGGCGTGTATTCCTGCAATTGCACCGCATCCCGGGATGCTCCTGGAATCGTGTTCCATACCTCTTCGGCGGTGTGCGGCATGATCGGGGCCATCAACGGTGTCATCGTCAACAGCGTCTCCATCATAAACGCCTGCACGGTGGTTCGTTCTGGATGCGTCGTCTCTTCTGCATACAACGTATCTTTCATCATATCCAAATACAGTGCACTGAGCTCGACCGACAAAAACTGGTGCATCGCCGCCACCACAACGTGAAACTCATACCGATCGTACGCCGCGATGCACTGCGCACGCACTGTCTCCAAACGGTGCCACATGTACCGATGAATTGACCACGCATCCGCATGCTGCGCGTCACTCCACGACGCACAATGCGCCTCGTGCAGCTGCACATCATATCCGTGCAAATTGCCCAGCAAAAAGCGAAACGTATTGCGCATTTTGCGATACGATTCACTCGTTTGCTTGAGCATCGCCTCGGACAATCGCTGGTCCTGCTGCCACTCGACAGACGCGACCCACAGCCGCAAAATATCGGCACCGAGCGTATCGCATACGTGCGCTGGATCGACCGTATTCCCAAGCGACTTGGACATTTTTCGCCCGTCGCCGTCCATCGTAAATCCGTGCGAAATGACGGCACGAAACGGTGCTTTTCCATGCACAGCGATGGACGTAATGAGCGAACTATTGAACCATCCGCGGTACTGATCAGATCCTTCTACATACACATCCGCAGGAAACGGCACGCGGTGTCCGAGTACGGCTGCATGACTCGCCCCTGAATCAAACCATACGTCCATGATGTCCATTTCTTGCACAAAACAGTCGTGGCCACACGCCGCACACGTCGTGCCCGGGGGCGTCCATCCTGTGCGATCCGCAAACCATGCGTCCGATCCTTCGCGCGAAAAACGCTGGGCAATCCACTCGATCGTGTCCTCATCCGCATGCACTGCACCACACGACGCACAATACTGAATCGGAATCGGCACCCCCCACACACGTTGTCGAGAAATGCACCAATCGCCCCGCATCGCGATCATATTGTGCATGCGCACTTCTCCCCACGTTGGTGTCCACTGCACGTGGCGAATCGCCTCCAGCATCGCCCCACGCAGCGGCGCGATCGACGCAAACCATTGCTCAGTCGCCCGAAAAATGACCGGTTTTTTTGTCCGCCAGTCGTGTGCGACTTGATGCACAATTTCACCCGAATACAGCAACACATCCGCGTCGTTTAACATCTGAATGACGCGTGCGTTTGCTTTTTCATAGTATATTCCTGCAAACGCTCCCGCTTCCGCAGTCATCATCCCTTGCGCATCGACCGGCGAACGTACGGGTAGTCCGTACGCAGTACCGACGACAAAATCATCTTCTCCGTGTCCCGGGGCGGTGTGCACGCATCCAGTGCCCGCGTCCATCGTCACGTGAAGCCCACATACGACGATCGGATCGCGATCGTGGATCCACGGGTGCACACAAACAAGACGCTCCAAATCGCGCCCCCTACACCGTGCCACGACGTCCCACGCATGCCACCCACACATGCCCGCCGTCGCCTCAATGCGTTCGACAGCCAATCCGACGATCCGTCCGACGTGCTGCGCTTGCTCGGCTGCACGCACACGAAGAAACGCATATGCAGCATCCGGATGCACACAAATCGCAACGTTTGCCGGCAATGTCCACGGTGTCGTCGTCCAAATCAGCAACGAAGCGTGTTCGGTCAGACCACACGGTGCCTCACGCAATGCGAACGATACGACGATCGAAGGCGAAGTCTTTTCGCGGTACTCAATTTCTGCTTCGGCAAGCGCACTTTCCGACGATGGCGACCAATACACCGGCTTGAGCCCTTTATAGATCGCCCCTTGTCTCATCATCGCACCAAAAAGGCGTACTTGTTCCGCTTCGTACGATGGATGCATCGTCACATACGGCGCATCCCACTCCGCGAGCACGCCGAGGCGGGCAAACTGGGTGCGTTGCGTATCGATCCACTGCGCGGCATATGCCGCACACCGCGAACGAAAAACGGTTGCCGACAGCTGTTTGCGATCGACGCCTGTCGCCGCCACAATTGCTTGCTCAATCGGCAAACCGTGCGTATCCCATCCTGGCACAAACGGTGCGTCGTACCCTTGCAGCGTCTTATGCCGTACGATGATGTCTTTAATAATTTTGTTGAGCGCATGCCCAATATGAATGTTTCCATTTGCATACGGTGGTCCATCATGAACGACGAACGTCTCTTTGCCCGCACGCGCTGCACGGATGCGCGCATATAGCCCACTCCAC
>JAGWXQ010000143.1 GCA_018969805.1 Paenibacillaceae bacterium
GCGAGTTTATTTTGCTCTGGGTAATGATGCGTTCTTGCTTCTGCGTATGATTGGGCAACCGATCTTCTACAGTGGGGGCGGGTTTATCGCGCAAGCGGTCGCAGATCGATTTTTGATTTGGACCGTACTCCATACACCGAACGTTCATCATGCGATCGAGTGCCGTCAGCGCCTCCGCACGTGTAATTGCATCGCGTGGGCGAAATGCACCAGTAGTATCGCCCTGCATCCATCGTGCACGCAGTACGCGCGCGATCGCGGACTGGCTCCATCGTGGCCAAGACGCGCTGTCATTCCACTGCGCAAAAACGGCTTCATCTGCTCCAGCAGGGGCCTCTTCCGGCATCAATTGGGTCATCGTCCACGCCACTTCTTGACGCGAAATCGCATCGTGCGGCCGCATGGCGCCTTGTGCGCCCGGACGGACATACCCTTCATGAAGCGCACGCAACACTTCGACCGCAAACCACGCCTCCTCCGGCACGTCTGGTGGCAGCGTCTGCACCCCGATCGACGAAAACCCAAACGCACGATTGACCCAGGAAAACCACTGCGCACGCGTTACAGTCTGTTTGGGACGAAACGTCCCGTCCGGATAACCCCCGATCAGCCCCGCAGATGTCCATCGTGCAATAACATCGCGGGCCCAATGTTGCTGTACATCCGAGGCTGCATGGGCATAAGGCACCATCATGAGCGACACGAGCACAAAACACATCAAACGAATAAGAAATGTCATCGATAGCACCCCTTTTTGCTGTATCATGTTGTGCACTGTACAGTGCTCCAATCATATGGGATAATGACCATGAACAAACGCTCGGTTGCTTGTCTGCACGAGGTCGCAACGCATACGTGGTTTCGTCGATCAGAGGTGCGTATGCCGATGCGTTTGTAGGCAGATTGCTTTGAAATGCTGGATGTGAAAGGGGAAATGGACTGTGTCGTACTTCACAAAGTTTAGTTTGCGCAATGGTGCCGCCGTACTCATTATTGCACTCATTTTGGCGGGAGGGGGCGTGTACAGTTTTCTTGGACTGAAGTCCGAATTGTTGCCCGATATCGGGCTTCCACAACTGAGCATCACGACCGTCTATCCCGGTGCTTCTGCCGAAGATGTGAACAAAAAAGTCACAATTACTCTAGAGAATGCGCTTAAAGGTGCCGAAGGTGTAGAGGATATGACGAGCAACTCCCTAGAGAGTGTATCACGCATTTCGCTCAATTTCCCATTCGGTACGGACATGGACAAATCGAGTCAAAAAATTCAAGAAGTGCTCGATGGTGTCGGATTGCCCGCAGAAGTGCAAAAACCGAGCATCTCACGTTTTTCATTCGGATCGTTCCCGATTATGAATTTTGCCCTATTCCCAGTAGACGAATCAAAGCCCATCGATGATTGGGTCGTCAATACGCTCAAAACAGATCTTGAGAAAATAGATGGGGTCAATACGGCTGCAATATCAGGTGTGACAAAAAACTTTCTGGAAATAACCGTCAACAATGCGCGCGCAGCACAATACGGAATTTCGTTGCAATCGATAAGGGATGCAGTCAGTGGTGCGTTTTTCGCATTCCCAGCCGGGACGATTATGGAAAATGAAATCAAGGTACCGATCCACGTAGAACGGGGCATTACCAAATTAGACGAATTGCGGTCCATTTTGTTGCGCGCACCGCTCACCAATACGCTCGTCCGATTAAGCGATGTGGCATCCATCCAACAAAAGAGTGAGCGTGCAGAAATATCGCGATACAACGGCAAAGAAAGCATCTCCTTGCTGATCACCAAAAAACAAGACGCGAACACAGTGCAAGTCTCCAAAGACGTCTTAAAACAGCTCGATGCGAACAAAAATACCGTTTCGTACGCGGTCATTTTTGATCAAGCAGCCGCTGTAGACAACTCCATTAAAGAGCTGATTTCCAAAGGGTTGTTTGGTGCATTGTTCGCTGCACTAACCGTTCTCATTTTTTTACGCAACGTCCGCGCGACGCTGATCGCCATTTTGTCCATTCCGCTCTCTTTGCTCATAGCCGCAATTTTCTTGCGCTGGTGGGGCATTACGCTCAATGTCATGAGCCTTGCGGGCATGACCGTCGCAGTCGGGCGCGTCGTCGATGACAGCATTATCGTTATCGAAAACATTTTCCGAAAAATTGTGCGCGATCCAAATACACCGCGCAATGAAACCGCACTTCAAGGCACAAAAGAGATGATTTCTGCTGTACTGTCCTCGACCATCACGACGGTCGTCGTATTTTTGCCACTCGGATTTGTTGGCGGTGTCGCTGGGGAAATTTTCTTCCCTTTTGCTCTGACAATCGTCGTTGCCTTGCTCGCATCGCTCGTCGTATCGATTACCCTCGTTCCATTTCTGGCAAAAATATCGTTTCGCACTGCAAAACACGTCGATCGGGAACCGTTTTATGTCCGATGGTATGAAAAAGTGATCCGCTTCTCATTAAAAGAAAAATGGTTGGTGTTGTTGCTTGCGCCACTCATGCTCATTGGATCGGGTTTTCTTTTTCAACAAGGTGGCGTTGGTTTCGTATTTTTGCCAAATGAAAAAGTGAAAATTATCCAAGCATCGTTCGTGCTTCCCGCATCAACTTCCCTGTCCAAAACAAACGAAGTGTCGCTCAACATTGAGAAACAACTCGCACAAAATCCGCAATACTTGAAACGGTCGATTTCGCTCGGAAATTTTGATTTCGCTTCTGGTACGACGTTGCCAAACCGGGGGACGTATTTTATCGAGCTTGCCGAAGGAATGGATGTCGCCCGTGAAGTGGGCAATGTCCAGGCGATTTTCGAACAGACGATATCTCCCATATCCAAAGATGCGACGTGGTCAGTATCCGAACAACAAGGTGGCGGACCTCCGTCCAACAACTTCGTTACGATTGATTTGTACTCTAATGACTTAGAAAAACTAGAGCAAGCGTCCGCGCAAGTCACAGAAGTCATCGCAAAACGCGAGGATGTCAAACAAGTAACAAACAATTTGCAACAAAAACAGCGTCAGTGGTCTGTCATGCTGAACGGTGAAGCAATGCAAAATGCTGGTGTATCCTCATTTCTCGTGCTCGGCATCATCTCCGATCGCACGCGACCAATCGATGCCGGCGTATACACCCTCGATGGAGTCGATTCCCAAATTCGCTTGCGGTATGAAACCGCACTCAATGGAGCCGATGAGATCGGTGCATTGACCGTATTTGGCACTGCTGGTCCGCGCTTATTGCGCGATTTGGCGCGCATCGAACCGACGAACGTATATACGTCCATCCAGAAACTCAATGGGCGCACGTTCGCACAAATTACCGCCCAATCCGCAAGCGACAACATTCGCACAACGACACAAGAAATTACCGAAGCGGTGAAAAAGCTCGAATTGCCGGAAGGAGTCTCCTTAGAGTCAGGCGGAGGGAGCGATGAGACCGTCCAACTGTTTATCGATTTGGGTATCGCGATGGCGATTGCGATCGGGCTTGTTTATTTGACGATGTTGATTTTCTTTGGAAAACTACGCGTTCCGTTTATTATTTTGACGTCCTTGTTGTTTGTACCGATCGGGGCGATCATTGGGCTTATTGCCACAGACGAACCACTCTCGCTCAGTGCGATGATCGGTTTCCTAATGCTTATCGGGATCGTTGTGACAAACGCCATCGTCATGGTCGATCGCATCAATCAAAACCGCGATGCGGGTATGCCGATTCGTGAGGCATTGATTGAATCAGGAAAAACGCGCCTGCGCCCGATTCTGATGACCGCCATTGCTACGATCGCCGCACTTTCGCCACTCGTATTTTCTACACCTGAAGGGGGAATTATTTCCCGCGGTCTTGCCGTCGTCGTTGTCGGCGGCCTGACGACGTCCACGTTGCTCACCGTCATATTTTTGCCTGTCGTATATGAGCTTGCGTTTTTCCGCACACACCGCCGTCAACGCCAAGAAGTGCGCACAGCATCCGCGTCATCTGCCAACATGGGTCCACCAATTCCAGATCCTTCCAAGAAACCATTGAAAACCCCATCGCAGAAAAAAAAGAAGTGAG
>JAGWXQ010000144.1 GCA_018969805.1 Paenibacillaceae bacterium
CGGTGCTGTCCAACGCATATACGGCCAAGGCATAACTACATACTTCCCGCCACCACTCCAACGTTGCAGTACATTCCCGTGTTGCTTCGATCCGTACGCCAAAGACGTACTCGGCAACGCCAAAGCAACAACTGCGATCATCGACACGACGAGCGTGCATTTTTTCATCTGCTTCCCCTCCTGTTTATTTTATTACGTGTACTGTGTACCTTGTAAGTATAACACGCCACACGACACCAATTATGTGAAAGTTGTGTGAAAATGCATTTTTCGATGTCTATTCACGTGCGCCATCGATGTTATTCTTATTTTTAATGAGCGCATTTTCATAGTTCTCTACGATGTTTCTTCGCGCACGTTTTCAATACCTTTATTTTTCAACCACATGCGCCTCACCTACGATACGTTAAACCGAAAATGCATTACGTCCCCATCGTGTACGACGTACTCTTTCCCTTCAAGCCGTACCAATCCTTTTTCTTTTGCTGCCTGCATACTCCCGCTCGCACGGAGCGCATCGACATGGACGACTTCTGCACGAATAAATCCACGCTCAAAATCCGAATGAATTACGCCCGCAGCCTGAGGTGCTTTCGTCCCCGCTCGTATCGTCCATGCACGCACTTCTTGAGGCCCCGCAGTAAAATACGTCCGCAGACCGAGCCAATCATACGCCGTGCGAATGAGCTGATCGAGTCCAGACACCTCAATACCGAGAGACTGAAGAAATTGCCCCCGTTCCTCTTGTGGCAACGCACACAACTCGCATTCAATTTGTGCGCAAATGTGCACCATCGGAGCACCGATCTCCTGCGCATGCGCCCGCACGACATCGACGTGCCGCGCATAAAGCGACGCATCGCCTTCGTTGACATTTGCCACAAAAATGACCGGCTTCATCGTAATCAAATGCACGTGCTGCAATGCATCTAACTGCTCGGCCGTCCACTGCCCCAATCGCGCTGGCTGCTCACGATACAATACGTCGCGCACGAGCGACAGTACGTCCATCTCTTGAACGGTTTTTTTATCCCCGCCTTTACCTTGCTTTTTGCACCGCTCCAAGCGACGCTCTACTGTATCGATATCTGCCAAAATAAGCTCCAGCTCGATCGTCCGCATATCGTCAACCGGATCTACACGCCCGTTTACGTGCACGATATCTTCCGTCTCAAAGCACCGCACGACGTGTACGATCGCATCGACTTCCCGAATGTGCGAGAGAAACTGATTTCCAAGTCCTTCCCCTTTGCTTGCACCTTTGACAAGCCCCGCAATATCGACAAATTGAAATGCAGCAGGTACGATACGCGCTGGATGCACCAAATCCGACAAAAACTGAAGTCGTTCGTCCGGAACATCGACGACACCGATGTTGGGTTCAATCGTACAAAAAGGAAAATTCGCACAAACCGCCCCTGCTTGTGTAATTGCATTAAATAATGTCGATTTCCCCACATTGGGCAATCCAACTATGCCTGCTTTAAGCATCCGCAACGCTTCCTTTCCCTTATGGCACATCCATCGTGTTTGCGATACAATGGGTCATTATACACAATTTCATCCACAGGTTGTGCACAGCGCTGTGGATAGGAGGTGTACACATGGCCGATCGCGATGAGCAGTGGATGTGCTATGCCCTCAACGAGGCGTATACCGCAGCACGCATTGGCGAAGTGCCGATCGGTGCCATCGTCGTCTGTGGCGACCGCATTATCGGTCGGGGATACAACGTTCGTGAGCACACACACGATCCGACAGGCCACGCAGAAATCATCGCCTTACGCCAAGCTGCTCAATCACTGGGTGCGTGGAGGCTGCGCGATTGTGATTTGTACGTCACGCTTGAGCCGTGTCCAATGTGCGCTGGCGCGATCGTCCAAGCGCGCATTCGTGCACTGATCTACGGCGCATCCGACCCCAAAGCAGGATACGCGGGCTCGCTCTATGACGTGCTCGCCGACACACGGCTCAACCACCGCACCACAGTAACCAAAGGCGTACTCGCTCAACAATGCGGTGCACTACTGAGCACATTTTTTCGATCATTGCGTACCGCCCGTCATTGCTCCCATACGTCCGCACCAAGCGAACGCAACTGATCGACAAGCCCTTCGTACCCGCGCTGGATGTACTCGTATCCATAAATGTCCGTTTGTTCTCCATTTGCAGCCATCAATCCTGCGATACACAACGCTGCCCCCGCACGCAAATCGGTCGCTTGCACCGCAGCGCCGTGGAGGGCGCTGTGCATCACAATCGCCGATCGTCCTTCCACGCGCACTTTTGCACCCATGCGCTGCAATTCGGCGACGTGCTTAAAGCGGTTGCTGTAGACGTAGTCCGTTACGACGCTCACGCCGTGCGCGCGCGTCAACAACGCCGTCATCTGCGCTTGCAAATCAGTGGCAAATCCGGGATACACAAACGCCTTCACGTCAATGCTGGAATAGCTGTTTGCACCGACAACCCGAATCGCTTCGTCCATTTCTTGCACGACCGCACCCATTTCGATCAATTTGGCACAAAGCGCCTCCATGTGCTTTGGGATGACATTGTCTACGGTCACATCGCCACCGGTCGCGGCAGCTGCAATCAAATACGTACCTGCTTGAATACGATCCGGAATAATCATATGCCGACATCCGTGGATGTGCTGCACACCTTCAATGCGGATCGTTTCCGTGCCCGCCCCTTTAATGCGTGCACCCATCGACGTCAACAGCGTCGCCACATCGACAATTTCCGGTTCTTTTGCAACGTTTTCAATGATCGTCGTACCTTCTGCACGCGTCGCCGCCAACATAATGTTGATCGTCGCTCCGACACTGGCGACGTCCAAATAAATTCTTGCGCCGCGCAACCGTTTTGCGACGACACGAATTGCGCCGTGCTCATTGGTCACCTTCGCCCCGAGTGCTTCAAATCCTTTAATGTGCTGGTCAATCGGGCGCGGTTCAAAATTGCATCCTCCCGGCAAACCAATGATCGCCTCTCCACACCGTCCAAGCAACGCGCCGAGCAAATAGTACGACGCGCGCAGTTGACTCGCTTTGCCATCTGCCAAAGGGCGTGGCACGACTTCGCGGGCATCGATCGTCATCGTTCCGTCTTCAAACGCAATTTTTGCTCCGAGCGTCTCCAACAAATGCACGTAGACGTGGACATCGCTAATCGACGGCAAATTGTCCAACACAACAGGAGACGAAGCGAGCAACGCTGCTGGGATGAGTGCCACCGCACTGTTTTTCGCGCCACTCATCGTCACCGTGCCGCGCAAGGGCGCGCCACCGACAATACACAGCTTTTTGCCCGACTCCACACATTCGCCTCCTTCAATTCAAACGAAATTGCCCGCATAAACGGGCTCATCCATCGTTCCTCACCGCCACAAACGCCTGCCGATTACGCTTTTTGTGCACTTCCAAACAGACGCATTTTCGATCGAACGACGTCCACCATTGCTTTTTTTGCTGGGGTCAAATATTTTCGTGGATCGTACACCGATTCCGATGCGGACAGCACAGAACGAATCGCCTCCGTACACGCTACTTGGTTTTCTGTATTCACGTTGATCTTTCCTACACCAAGCGCAATTGCCGTGCGCACAGCGTCATCCGGCACACCCGATCCCCCGTGCAATACGATCGGTACAGGAACCGCCTTCGCAACGCGCTCGATAATGTCAAAATGAATGCGGGGCGCGCCTTTGTATACTCCATGCGCTGTCCCAACCGCGATCGCAAGACAATCGACTTTGGTTTCTTCATAAAAGGCGATCGCTTCATCCGGATTTGCAAGGCGGGCGTGCTCGTCTGCCACATCGATGTCGTCTTCGACACCTCCGATCGTCCCGAGCTCTCCTTCTACAGACACACCCATCGCATGCGCCGCACGGACGACTTCTTTGGTCAAGCGGACGTTTTCTTCGTATCCGTAGTGCGATCCGTCAAACATCACTGACGAGAAGCCTGCGCGGATGCACTTCATCGCCACTTCAAACGAACTGCCATGATCCAAATGTA
>JAGWXQ010000145.1 GCA_018969805.1 Paenibacillaceae bacterium
TCGGAATGGAGCGCATACAGGCGCACGATGCCCATTTGGCACATTATGCATACGATGCGGTGCGGGCGATTCCAGATGTGACGGTGTACGGACCAGCACGGGGGCGAACAGGGCTCGTTTCGTTTAATGTCGGTGGCATTCATGCCCATGACATCGCGACGTTTTTGGATGCGTACGGCATTGCTGTCCGAGCAGGGCACCATTGTGCCCAGCCACTAATGCGGTGGTTGCGTGTACCCGCGACGGTGCGTGCCAGCTTTTATGTATACAACGATGAGCACGATGTCGATCGGCTCGTCGACGTTTTGCATCAAGCAAAGGAGTACTTCAGCGATGCAACTTGATCAATTGTACCGTACCGTAATTATGGATCATTACAAGCGTCCACACAACGTGGGCGAACTTGGCGATGGGGCGTGGAACGTCCATATGCACAACCCGACGTGTGGCGATCGCATCGTGTTGTCGCTTGATGTGCGCGACGGTGTTGTCGAGCGGGCTAAATTTCGTGGTGAAGGGTGCTCCATTTCGATTGCCTCGGCGTCGATGATGACCGATGCGATACGCGGGTGCTCGATAGACGATGCGCTTGGGCTTGCAGAACGATTTTCTGCTTTGATGCAGGGGGAAGACGTCTCGTTTGAGACAGCAGAAGACATCGAAGCGCTGCGCGGGGTAACGCAATTTCCTGCGCGCATCAAATGTGCGATGTTGCCGTGGAGCGCCTTAAAGAAGGCGGTCACGCAACCACGAGAAGAAGGGGGCGCATCATAATGGCAAAAAATATGCCGGATCTGAGCGAATACCAATACGGATTTCGCGATGAGCACAAAGCCGTCTACCAAACGGGCAAAGGACTGAGTGCGGATGTCGTCACGCGCATATCGCACATGAAAAATGAGCCCCAATGGATGCTTGATTTTCGTCTGAAGTCGCTTGCGCAATTTCAGCGCATGCCGATGCCGCGCTTTGGCGGGGATATGTCTGAGCTTGATTTTGACGACATTCAATACTATGTAAAACCTTCAGAAAATCAAGGAAAAACATGGGAAGAAGTGCCTTCGGAAATCAAGCAGACGTTTGATAAGCTCGGAATACCAGAAGCGGAGCAAAAGTTTTTGGCTGGTGTATCGGCGCAGTACGAATCCGAAGTCGTCTACCACAGCATGCAACAAGATTTGCAAGACAAAGGTGTCGTATTTATGGATACAGACACGGCATTGCGTGAGCATCCAGATATTTTCCGTACGTATTTTGGGACGATCGTCCCGCCGACGGACAATAAGTTTGCTGCGCTCAACAGTGCGGTATGGTCCGGTGGCAGCTTTATTTATGTGCCCAAAGGGGTGAAGGTGGACATTCCCCTGCAAGCGTATTTCCGGATCAATTCAGAAAATATGGGACAATTCGAACGGACGCTCATCGTCGTCGATGAAGGGGCGTTTGTCCATTACGTCGAAGGGTGTACGGCACCGATCTATAGTACAAACTCATTGCACAGTGCGGTCGTGGAAATACTGTGCTTGAAAAATGCGCGTTGCCGCTACACGACAATTCAAAATTGGGCACCGAACATTTACAACCTCGTCACAAAGCGCGCTGTCGCGGAAGAAGGTGCGACGATGGAGTGGGTCGATGGCAACATCGGCTCGAAGCTGACGATGAAGTACCCTGCGGTCATTCTCAAAGGGCGTGGAGCCAAGGGGATGGTGCTTTCGATTGCGGTTGCAGGAAAAGGACAACATCAAGATGCAGGTGCAAAAATGACGCATCTTGCCCCAGATACGACATCCACGATCGTGAGCAAGTCGATTTCTAAACACGGCGGGAAAGTGACGTATCGAGGACTTGCGAGCTTCGGAAAGCAAGCGACAGGAGCAAAAGCAAACGTGAAATGCGACACGCTCATACTGGATAACGAATCGACATCGGATACGATACCGTACAATGAAATTATGAACGACCATGTTACGCTGGAACACGAGGCGACCGTGTCCAAAGTTTCGGAAGAGCAGCTGTTTTATTTAATGAGCCGTGGGTTAAGTGAAGGAGAAGCGACACAGATGATCGTCATGGGATTCATTGAGCCTTTTACAAAAGAACTTCCGATGGAGTACGCTGTAGAGATGAACCGACTCATTAAGTTTGAAATGGAAGGATCGATCGGTTAGTGGCATCGTGTGACAAAAGGATGAATATGGCGTGTATGCGTATGCATGCGCGCTGTTTGCGTGCGCGCAAAATCATACTCCGCGTATGTCCCATAGCGCATTGTGCATCTTTTTGTTATAATAGGATTCGCTTGGTGGTATAATCAGTGCATGGGTGTTTGATGTACGAAATGGGGGAGCGGAATGTTCGGGTTTGAGATGTTTGTACAGGCGGCACTGCTCATCGCGGGCGCATATCAGCTCGCGCTGTCTGTGTGGGGCTGGCGTGTACGGCGCAACGAGAAACGACACGGACCAAAAAAGTCGTTTGCAATTCTTGTTGCTGCCCACAATGAGGCGCGCGTTCTCGGTGCGTTGCTGGACAATCTCAAACAACTGGACTATCCTCGTGCACTGTATGACGTATTTGTGATTTGTGACAATTGTACGGACGACACTGCGCGCGTGGCGCGAGAACATGGCGTATATGCGATGGAGCGGCAAAAGCCCCATTTGCGGGGAAAAGGGCATGCGATTGAGTGGATGTTGCACAAGCTGTGGGCGCGCAGAAAGCAGTACGATGCAGTCGTGATGTTTGACGCAGACAATCTTGTGTCGCGGGACTATTTACGCCATATGAATGACGATTTGTGTAACGGGGCGCGGGTCATTCAAGCGTATCTAGATACAAAAAATCCTCACGATTCATGGATAACTGCGGCATACGCGATCACGTACTGGTATTGCAATCGATTGTGGCAAATGCCACGGCGTGCGCTCAAGATGGCCAATTTTCTTGGGGGCACAGGCATGTGTTTTGAGGCGAAGCTGTTGCGGGAGATGGGCTGGGGTGCGACATCGCTTGTAGAAGATTTGGAATTTACGATGCGCTGTGTGCAGCGCGGAGTGTACCCGATCATGAACTACGATGCGAAGGTGTACGATGAGAAACCTGTGACGTTTCGTGCGTCTGCCAAACAGCGATTGCGTTGGATGCAAGGTCATTTTGATGTGGCGCGAAGGTATTTTTTTCCGCTTGTTTGGGCAGGCATTCGTGCGCGCAAATGGACAAAAATTGACACAGCGTTTTATGCCGTAACGGTGTACAATGTCTTTTTTGGATTTATTGTCACAGTCGTTCAGTGGGGTGACGAGCTGTTTCGGTGGGGGATGACGTGGCATTCCATTTATGAGTGGATACCGATGACGGTAGGTACGGTGTTGTTTTTGCTTATTTGTGCCCAGTTTCCACTGGCGCTCACTTTGGAGCGCGCTTGGACGAAGCGCATCGCGTGGTCATTGTTGACATTTCCGATCTTTTTGCTCTCATGGTATCCGATTACGTTTTATGCTTTTTTTACGCAACGCAACAAACAATGGAGCCATACCGAACACTCGCGTGCGCTGCGCCTCGATGACGTACAGACGCGCGCAAGTGGATGAGCCTTCTTTCCCGTTAGGGGGAGAAGGTTTTTTGTACGCATCCGTATTTCCATACACGGATCCGTTGCACAAAACCGCATTTTGCGATCAAGCAAAAGGGAGCCCTCTGGATCGATGCTTTCAATAAGGGATAAGTATGAGAATGGAGTATTGCATGCAAGAAGTTTTCACTCGTGCACCACAACGATTTTGATCCATTTGCGTATAAATTTTTATGATAGAATATTTAGGAGGTGAGTTTATCATGCGCGCACGCAGGCGTTGAGAATTTGGGAAAAGCGTGCAGGATCGTCTGGAGTTGCACAGTGGACTGTCGGTAGTGTATGATGTAAACAAACAACGAGGAGGAGATCGTATGCGTCGCAAAGCAAGAAGAGGTCTTATGTGGATATTGTCCTGTGCGATCGTGGGTGTCATGGT
>JAGWXQ010000146.1 GCA_018969805.1 Paenibacillaceae bacterium
TCATCGGGATTATCGTCGCGGTCGCGTTTACGGCAAGCATTCCGCTGTACACAAGCGGTGCACTCAAGCGATTGGTCTCGGACACACTGCGTCAATACGACAAAGGCACCCCCCCGGGGTCGTTGCTTATTCGGTACCAAGCGACGGGAAACGCAAAAACGGATGCAAAACAGCTGCAAGTCGTGTCCGACTACATTACAAAGGAATTGCCCGAAGAAATCGGATATCCAACGAAATCGGCAGTGCGCATCTCAAAACTGGCTGGTTCACGTTTGACCGTCTTCGATGAAAATGCTGTTGATCCCAACGTGCGCCGTCAAATGAGCGTCACAACAATGAGTGACTTTAAAAACAACATTCGCGTTGCACGAGGAAAGTACCCTTCAGAAAAACCGATCGGAAACACGATCGAAGTGATCGTGCACGACGATGTTCCGTTTGCCAATGCATTTCGAATTGGCGACTCGTTTTCATACGCACTAGGGAAAATGGGATCAAAAATGACCGTGCGCGTCGTCGGCACGTTTGTTCCGCGCGATGAAAGCAGTCCGTATTGGGCACAGGGGCTCGATGTATTTTCCAATACGATGTTTGTCCCAGAACCGCTATTTTACGACCACGTCCTGAAGAAGCGCAATGCGGTGTTGCAGACGGTCGATTGGTACGCAGAATATGACTTGGTGACATTTGAGCGCGCCGATTTATCAGGAATAATTGATTTGCTGACGCGTTTGGACATCGTGCTGTTCCAGCTACTGGAAGGGACAAAAGTGAGTTTGTCGTTTGTGTCGCTGCTGGAACAATTTCGTTCGGAGAGCATCCGCTTGCAGCTGCTGTTGTTTATGCTCGCGGCACCGGTGTTGGCAATGGTGTACTACTATTTGTTTATGAATGCAAAACAGTCGCTCGTGCGCCAGCAAAGCGATATCGCCGTCTTGCGCAGCCGCGGCGCAAAAACGGCACAAATATCGTGGCTGTTCCTGTTAGAAGGGGGGATGATGGGTGCGGTCGCACTCATCGTCGGGACAATCACTGGATGGTTTATGGCATTGAGCATTGGAGCGACGAGCGAGTTTTTGACGTTTGTCCAACGCAAATCGTTGTCGATTACGTTTTCTTGGGACGTTTTGCTGTATGCGTTGATCGCGGTGTTGTTTGCGATCGGATCGAGCGTCATCCCTGCGATGATGTATGCGCGCACGTCGATCGTCGGACTCAAGCGCATGCAAGCGCGTGCAGACCGACCGCCGATATGGAAAAAGTTTTATGTTGATTTCATTTTGCTTGGTGCGGTCGCATACGGCTACTATTTAATGCAAGAGCGGTTGCTCGTCGGGCAACAAACAGGGCTCGCTGCGGATACGCTTGCAGTCCAACCCGCACTGTTTTTCGTGCCTGCCGTCGCCATTTTTGCTCTCGGTCTCTTTTTGTTGCGCTTGTTTCCGTTGTTGTTGCGCGCGATCCAATGGGTTGGCGGGACGTGGATGCCGCTGTCGCTCTTTATTACGTTTACCCAGCTGTCCCGCTCCAGCAAGTCGTACCATCCAATTATGCTCTTGCTTATACTCACGCTCGGACTCGGCATGTACAATGCAGCCGCAGCGCGGACGATGGACCAAAATGCAAGGGAACGCGTACTGTACCAATACGGATCGACTGTACGCATCCAGACCGAGTGGGAATCGCGCGTTGTCTTGCCTACAAAACCGGTGGAAACGAAAAGAAAACCGACACAAGGGGCTCCAGGGACAGCCGCCCCCGGAGGGGGAGGCAATGCGCCTTCTCGCCCTTCTAACGTTATTTATACGGAACCTCCATTTGAAGTGTACCGCAAGTTGCCGGGTGTAGCCCATGCAGCGCGCGTACTGGAAGAACGCGGAAACATGACCTATGCTGGAAAATCAATCGGACAAGGGATGATTATGGGCATCGACAACACCGATTTTGCAAAAGTTGCTTGGTGGCGGCGCGACTTATATACGTATCATCCGTATCAATATTTAAACCAGCTTGGGTTGTTTGAGCAAGCGATACTCGTATCGAAGAGCATCGCCGATAAGCACAAAATAAAGCCTGGCGACCCATTGACGGCAAGCATCAAAAACAAAGTCATTGAATTTATCGTCGTCGGAGTCCTTACGTATTGGCCGTCACAATACGCCGAGAGAATGCCTTTTTATATCGCCAATTTGGACTACTTGTTTGATCAAATGCCTCTGACACCGTACAAAGTATGGCTCAAGCTCGAAGACGATGCCAAGTTGTTGCCTGTAATCGAACAGTTAAAAAAAAATAAATTCCAAATTGCAACTGTAGAAGACGTGCGCACCGAACTTCTTAACCTGCGCAATAAGCCTTCGCGCGGTGGGGTGTTTGGAATACTCAGTCTCGCGTTTATCGTATCGATACTCGTCTCGTTGTTTGGCTATGTTATGTATTGGTTTTTCCAGCTGACAAGCAGGGTCGTGCAGTTCGGCGTGTTGCGGGCGATGGGACTGACGCGAAGAGAGCTTACGACGATGTTGCTTATTGAACAATTGCTCACGGCGGGTTTGTCGATCGCAGCGGGCATCGTATTTGGGCGCGTCGCGAGCCATCTGTTTTTGCCTTTTTTGCAGTCGATCGACACGGCTACAGAAGCGGTCCCGCCTTTTCGCATCGTATTCGCCACCGAAGACAGCGTCCGCTTGTATGCCGTCGTCGCGTTTATGATGTTGCTCGGAGGCGGTGTACTGTTGACCCACATCCGGAAGTTGCGCGTGCATCAAGCGATTAAGCTCGGTGAAGAACGGTAGGGATGTCGCCAATATAAGGGGGGTCTAGCCGATGATCCACTGCGAAGGTCTGGTCAAAATCTATAAAGCCGACGAACTGGAAGTCGTCGCACTGCAAGGACTGAATTTGGACGTCGAAGACCGCGAAATGATGGCGATAATTGGCAATAGCGGCTCTGGAAAATCGACGCTGCTCAACATTCTCGGAGGGCTCGATCAGCCTACTGCGGGACAAGTGCTCGTCGGGGGAACGTCGTTGTTGAAGTTGACCGAACCCCAGTACGTCGAATACAAGCGCAATACGGTCGGATTTATTTGGCAAAACAATGCGCGCAATTTGTTGCCGTACTTGACAGCGATCGAAAATGTCGAGATGCCGATGTTGCTCAGTGGAAAACTCGATCGCGCGTACGCCCGTGAATTGTTGCGCATGGTCGGGCTCGAACACCGCATGAAAAACAAATTGTATCAGCTCTCCGGAGGGGAACAACAGCGCGTCGCCATCGCGATCGCACTCTCAAACCGCCCTGCACTGTTGCTCGCCGATGAGCCGACGGGTTCCGTCGATACGGCTACAGCAGACAAAATTTTGGACATTTTCCGATTGTTTAATCGAGAGTTTGGCGTGACCGTCGTCATCGTCACACACGATATGGCACTTGCGAAAAAAATGGATCGCGTCGTCGCCATCCGCGACGGACTTACGAGCACTGAGCTCATCAAGCGCAGCACCCAAATCGACAAACTCGCGCGAGGCGAAGTGTCCGCATCCGAATTGCTCCAGTCCGAACAACATGAAACGTACGCCGTCGTCGATCGCTCCGGAAGAATGCAAATTCCAAGTGCATTTATGGAATCGTCCGGCATTTCAAACAGAGCACTGCTCGAATTAAAAGACGGATGCATCATTATCCAAGCACCACGTGAACACCGCATCGTCATGCAACAAGTAAAAAACGAACCACCCAAAACCGATGTACAAGCCCCCCCGCAGCAGGACACCGAACAACCGATGGACGCAACACACCGACCATTGCCCGTCATAGAGCAGGACACCGTGCACGAGCAAGAACAAAACCACGTCGCCATGCCTCCATCAGAGCCATTGATCGCGCAAGATCGCCCCGTACCCGACGAGAAACAACAACCGATCCCGATAACACAACATGTCGATACGCCGACCCCGCTCAGCATCGTGCAGCTGCGCGAAGCGACCGTGCATCACCTGTTGGAAGC
>JAGWXQ010000147.1 GCA_018969805.1 Paenibacillaceae bacterium
TTGCGATCAGGCAAAAGACACCCTTCTCTAGAACTATGTTTTCAATAGGAAATGCGTATGCGTGTCCAGCGCGCGGAACGCAGAAAACAAGCGAGGAAGAAAAAAAACAAATTGGAAAAAATAAAAAACGAAAGATGCAATACGGATTGAAAAAAAATAAAAAACGAACGATGCAATATTATTTTATCATTATTTGTTTACGTTATCAAGAGAATTTTTTATTTTACCATTGTTTTTTCGCGCGAGTGTCATAATGATGCTCATCCGTAGGAAACAAGTGTCTATATCACAAAAACGCATTTTCTACCATTGGCGCATACAGCTCTATGAAGAGAATTTTTCAATAATGGACGTTCATGAAACCAGCAATGGATCGTGCAACCGAAGGACCGCATGCAGCGTTTGCACAACAAGAAGACGTATGATCATAATATTATTATGCATTAATAAATGCGCTCATTTGATGTAATTTCGCTATTGCACAATCTAAAAAAATAGTGTACAATCAGTGTACAATCACAGATTTGCTTCTCAAGAGGACAACCAATAAAGGAGGCGCACGCGGTGGTCGTTTTTCTGCGTTTACTTAAAAAACATTTCCACCGCATCCGCACACCGCTCGCGGTGTTGTGTACAGTCATTTTTGTCGTCATAAGCGGTTGGTTGATGCATTGGATTGAGCCCGATCGGTTCGTTGATCCGTTTACCGGAATGTGGTACGTCATGACGACAGTGACGACGGTCGGATATGGCGACTACGCTCCAAGTACCGTCCTTGGCCGCTTATTCGGCATGTTTTTGTTTGTATTTGGCATCGCAGTAGTCGGTGTCGTTATCGGAAAATTGCTCGATGCGATGCTTCATCTACAGAGGCGAAAGGAGGAGGGAAGGATGAATTTTTCTGGAGAAGGCCACATCGTCATGATCGGATACGGCACCAAAGCGTCGCATGCGATCGATGAGCTCCTGCTCTCCCACGATCATCTGCACATCGTCCTCATCGATACGCTGGAACGCACACCAAGGACAGATCCCCGTGTTCACTACGTACGTGGCGATCCCGCAGATGCACAGACGCTGCACCGCGCAAACGTGACGCGCGCACGGTCGGTCATCATCTTCGGGGACGATCGACTCCAGGATGCGGCGCTTATTGATGGGAAGTCGCTCCTCATTGCAGCGGCGATTGAGCGGATCGGGATTCATATTTTTACCGTCGTTGAACTGATGCGCGAAGTACACCGATCAAGCTTTGCGCACGTACAAGTCGATGAATTTGTACTCTCTCACGAGACGATTTCGCACCTCGCCGTACGCTCCGCACTGTCAAAAACAGCGTCCACCGTATTTTCTCAACTGCTCAGCTCTAAATACGGCGACGACGTACACGATGTGCACCCCCACCCACAATGGCACACGTACGGCGATGCCGTGCAATCGTTGCTTGCGTTTGGGGCAATATTGATCGCCGATCGCGGTCAGCTCGGTGTCGCACGCAAGCTCGATGCCCCCCTGCCTCGTGATGCGCTCCTGACCGTCATTTGCGATGATGCCTCGTACAAGAAATTGCTCCATTTTCTCGGCAAAAAGGAGGTTGTCCGATGAATGCGCACCCGGCAACGAAACTGACAAAGAAAAACCTTCTTGGCTGTATTGTTGTCTTATTGCTCAATCCATTCATCTTCATCTTCGGATATATTATGCTCAAAAATCTTCATTCCACCACCGCATATGAGGAATGCCAAATTGAAATGCAACAAACCGGAATGAATCTTGATTGCGAAGACGACGATGCCGATTGGTACAAGAAGAAAAAAGTCAGTAAATATTCTGCGATTGCACCCAAATCCTCAAGCAAATCCGGATTTGGTATGTTCGGCTCTTCATCGAGCGGAGGATGACGCATGCGTGTAATGCCCATCCCGCTCCAGCACGACGACGTATTCGCACACAGTGCCCCCATCGTCCCCCATCACCGCATCGACGGTGTCCAATACGCGTTGCCTGCACTGATCGCGTATCCCGCACAAACGATCGCGAAGCTTGCCCACGCCAGTGAAGCAGTCGATCGCGTATTTTGGAAAGCGATGCGGTTTGTGCAGCGATACGTTACAGATGCGACATTGACGCGCCAACTCGGCATCCACTACACCCTGTGCGATGCTGTACGCATGGAATGGCGTACGCACGGCATTGCGCGTCAAGACTGGATCGTGACCGATGACCACTGCGTATGTATCGAAATCAACAGCGACACGCCCAGTGGCGTGCCCGAAACCGCTGTATTGACACAAACTGTCATCGACAAAGCACATCAGCTCGGATTGATGCCGTCGTGGTACAATCCAAGTGCCTCAATGACCCCCTGCATCGATCGTGCCTTCGATGCACTGCTCGAAGAAATCCGTCTGATGACGACCAACGTACGCACAATTTACTGCACGTGTGTCGGTCACTCCATCGAAGACGTCGCAAACACCACATACGTCGCTAGCCGACTGCAATCAATCGGATATGAGACCGTGTTCATACCGATTGAATCGCTCCGCATCCGTCCTTATGACGGTCTGTACGACGGAAATACGCGCATCGACGTGCTGTACCGCTTATATCCACTCGAATACATCGCCCTCGAACACGATGAGAACACGTATCCGATCGGCACAGCATTGATCGACTTGATCACGTCCGGCAAGCTCATCGTACTCAACCCCCCGCAATGCCTGCTCACGCAAAGCAAAGGTATGATGGCACTCGTCTGGTCCTTATACGCCCACCACGACACGTATGCGCAGCGATTTCAGTGGAAAACCCCTCTTTTTACCGATGCCGAACGCGACACGATCAAACGTTACTTATTGCCCAGCACCCATTCACCACAATACTTTATCGATCGCAACATGCCATACGTCACCAAAAGTTTTTTTGGCCGGGAAGGACACGGTACGACCATATCGACTCATGCACCACCCGTATCGCGCGATCCGTACTACGATGCTCAGCCAAAAATGTACCAACAATACGTAGAAATGCCCACTGCAACCGTACCGACAGACCTCGGTGACTACACAGGCCACGTCCTTACCGGCGTATTTGTCATTGGCCGCACGTTTGCAGGAATTTTACCACGAATCGGAACGAAAATTACAGACAATACCGCGTATTTTTGCCCCGCTGTCGTTCTCGACGGCATACCCACGAAGGAGGATTAGTTTATGAATGAAATTTTTCGAGATTTAGGCAATGTAGGAATTGGTGTTCTTCTTTTGGCTGTGATGCTCGTCATCGGTTTTTTTGTATTTGGTGCCATTACCAAATACAACGACATCGAACAGCTGCGCAAAGGAAATCGTGCCGCAGGAATGTATATGGGCAGCAAATTGCTCGGTCTGGGCATCATTATCGCGATGGTGTCCTACACTTCGTTCAATTGGCTTGAGCTCATTTTATGGTCTATCATGGGCATGTGTATTTTGAGCGTATTGTACGTCTTGCTTGATTTTTTGACACCCCGGTTCGACGTATGCAAAGAAATCGAGCGCGAAAACATGGCTGTCGCCGAACTGCTCCGCGCGATCATCATCGCCGCTTCTATCGTCATAGGAACGTTTTTGCTGTAGCACCTCCTCCCCTTTTGAAAACATCTCGTCAGAGGGCCGTATGCGCCGAGGAAGCAAAAGGCGGTTTTGTGAAACGGATCGATCGTTTAAACACTTATTTGGATCACTCGTATTTCAAAAAATGCTCTTTTTAAAAACACACCTTATTCTCGCAAAAAGTCCCCTTCTGAATCCATGCTTTGAAAAATCGCGTATGCATGATGATCAACAATTTGACCACGCTTTGACGAAACATAAAATTGGGCAGTAGCGCACTGCCCAATTTTATGTTTCTCACGTAAAAAATGAGTTTTTAAAAAGGCGTATGGATCCTCA
>JAGWXQ010000148.1 GCA_018969805.1 Paenibacillaceae bacterium
ACAACCTTTTTTTTACTGACACGCATCGTGCAATGCCCCTGCATAGTACGCTTTTTGAACGTCCGTAAGCGCGTCAATAGCGATTCCAAGCGTCGATAACTTGTACCGCGCCACGCGCTCGTCCACTGCACGCGGCAACGCGACGATCTCCCTCGGCAATGCCGCGTGCGCCTCATGTACGTATTGCAACGCGAGCGCTTGCAACGCAAACGTCATGTCCATAATTTCTACAGGATGCCCGTCTCCAGCAGCAAGATTGACGAGCCTACCGTCTGCAAGTACATAAACAACTTTGCCATTTGGCAACGTGTACGCATCGATCAACGGCCGCACCGTACGAACAGACGCGATCGTGCGCAACGACGCGACATCGATTTCGATATCAAAATGACCTGCGTTTGCCAATATCGCCCCATGTTTCATGCCCATCATATGCGCTGTCGTAATCACATCACGATTGCCCGTCACGGTAACAAATACGTCGCCCTGTGCCACTGCATCGCTCATCGGCATGACCGCATATCCGTCCATGACCGCCTCAATCGCCTTAATCGGATCGATTTCCGTCACGATCACGTGCGCACCAAGCCCGCTCGCCCGCATCGCGACTCCTTTTCCACACCAACCATACCCGACGACGACGACCGTTTTCCCAGAAATGACCAAGTTTGTCGTACGATTGATCGCATCAAAGACCGATTGTCCTGTCCCATAGCGATTGTCAAACAAATATTTGCACTGTGCATCGTTGACCGCGACCATCGGAAAGCGCAATTGCTTGCCGAGCGCGCGCAACCGCATCATGCCCGTCGTCGTCTCCTCTGCCCCGCCACGCACGTGCGCCAGTGCATCTGTTCGCGTCGTATGGAGCAGCGCGACGAGATCGCCCCCATCATCAATAATGAGGTCCGGGTACGCATCCAACGCGCGGTGGTGCGATGCAATGTATTGCTGTTCCGTAGGATTGTGCATCGCATACACCACCACACCCGACGCAACGAGCGCAGCACACACATCGTCTTGCGTCGAAAGCGGATTGCTCCCCGTCATGATGACTTGTGCGCCCCCCGCCTGAATGACCAATCCCAAATACGCCGTCTTTGCTTCCAAATGCAATGAAATCGCCACGCGCATCCCCGAAAACGGCTTCGACTGCTGAAACTGATCGTGAATGTGCCGCAGTACCGGCATGTGTGCGCTCGCCCACTCAATTTTGCGCATCCCCGCATCCGCCAGCGATGCATCCCGAATGTCGCTTTTTGCCAATAACGTACGCATATCGTACCTCCCTCACACGTGCATCGGCGTTCGGTCTGCCAGTGCAACAAACGCCTCTGTGATCGCATCGTTTCCATACTTTGCCATCATCGTCACCACATGATGGATGCGCTCTTGCAATACCCCATCGGGCATGATGCTCAGCATCACACGGTCCCATTGGCGCAACGTCGCCTCATGCTTGACCTGCAATGCGTGCGTCACTTTGTGCTGCAAAAACGCCAACTGCTCGATCACCTTACGTTCATTTGTCGCTGCGATGTCCAGCAACCCCGTCTGGATGTCCGCCAGCGCATCCCGCATCGCCGCATACTGCGCGCGCACACCATGCATCATCGCTTCCACACGATGCAGTGCGTCCGCCGTCCCACACAGGTCCTCGCGCAACGCCACACCCCGCGCGTACACGTCCGCGACCGTATACCCCCATCGTGCTGCGATGCGCGACACCGCAGGCTCAATAAGCGTCTTACTCGGCCGCACGACGACGTCCGGCATCCGCAACCCAAACAGCGCAAACAACGGTGCCAACTGTGCCCAATACGCCAACTCACTGCCTCCGACGACGACTTCGGCCACGGGCAACGCAAACTGCTGTACGATCGGTCGCGTCAATGCCTGTGGACTGAGCAACCATGGCGCGTGCTGCGCCACATGCATCAGTGCGTCCCGCGTCATCACGCACGTCCCGTCCCGCCGGCATACGTCTGCCCCGCGCGCAAACAACAACGTCCGCACTTCTTCATGGGCAACGAACACGTGCATGCACGACGGCTGCAACGGCACTTGCACATCGTATCCAGACGCCGACACCGCGTGCGTACCTCGGTGAATCGCCGATACCACCGCTTCATTGTGCGCAATGAGCGCAGAAAACAGCGGAGCTTGCAATGTGCGCAACGCACGATCGTGCGCATCAAGGACGATCAGCCCTTGCGCACCAAAAAAATGATGCAATACGCGCGCGCATACGGCAACGAGCGACGGTGGCCTGTGCTGCACGTCCGCAGCCATGTCGTGCATCCACTGCACGACGCTTGATCGAAATTCGCTCTCCGGCAATGTATTTGCCATCGCTGCAATGCACGCATCCCACGCATCCCGCGTCGGAACGATGTGTGACACACTTTTGCGCACATCGTCACTGCTGCGCTGCAACACGACTTTGGTCAGTCGATCCTGAGCGACACCATACATATGGTGTACTTCGTCCCAATCATTGTCATCTCCTGCGATCCAAAACACCGGTACGTGCACGCGTCCCGTCGTGGCCGTGCGGATACGGGCCCGATGCACGACGTGCGCCGCCTTGATCAACGTCATCAATGGACCACCAAACAACCCCGCCTGCTGCCCCCCAACGACGACAGCCGAACGCGCATCCCGCAACGCACCCAACGACGCCATCGACATCGGCAACGACCATCTGTGTGCCATCTGGATCAACGCATCGACAAGCGCATCCCGCTCGATGCCCCATGCTCCACTCCATACCCGTGTGTCTGCGGACGGTGTACAAAACAACTGCTCTGCCTGCGCCTGCTTCCCGACATAGTCTTTCACTATTTGTGGCAAATGATCGCCACCACAATCGTACCACGCGATCGACACATCACACCCACTTTATCGTCAGCAAAGTCATGATCCACAATACCCCGTACGCTATGCTGCACAAAATAAACGCCCCCCGCCACAGCAAGCGCACAATGCGGCGCGCGTATATGCGTCCGCGCTTTCTCCATTGCAACACCGCGACGGCACATGCGGCGAGGACGACCATCGCGATGATGATCCATCCAGTGACGCGCCATCCACTGAGCACATTAAACCAAACGACGACGACAGGAAGCAAAAACGCCGTCGTCACATCTGCAGCCACCTGTACCGCAACAGGACGCTGCTTACGCAACGCCATATGGATCATATACACGACCGGAAATACGACAAAAGGCAACAATCCAAGCACTGCGATCGCGCCAGCAAGCCATTCCATCGCCTTCGCCCTCCGCACATCGCGCACACATGCGCACACATCCGTCCCACATTCGGTCAGTCACAATGCCCATTCACAAACGTCCACACCATCCAATCATACCACAGCGCGCCCACAAACAACAAAACTGCCCGCCCACGACCAAGGGGCGAGCAGTCATGAAAACGATGCGATGGAATGCTCCCGATGTACGATGCGCTCTAAATTGCCATTTGCCTCCATACGAAACGTAATGTGTTCGACATCTTCCGCACACCCGACGTGCTGGCGCAATTGTTGCGCGCACTGTTTCCACTCCGCGCACGACTGCTCTGCGTCACGAAGTTGCTTGTGGACGTGCGCCAATGTGCGCCTGAGCTCTTCGCACTCAAAGTGCATGCGCTGCAATTGGACGTGCAGTTTCTGGGTTTCTTTTGATAACATCGCATATGATTTGCGCGTCTCATCCCCATTTTTTTTCCACGACCGCAAAGCCATCATGACCGCCTCGATCGAACACTCCTCCATGGATGAAGACCGGATCGCCGCGCGCTGGAGCCTTGCCGCTTTTGCGGTGTGTATTTCTTGCGCGTATTGCTTCCGTACCGAAGCGTTCCAGCGAAAAGCACACGCAGCTGCCGTACGCCCAA
>JAGWXQ010000149.1 GCA_018969805.1 Paenibacillaceae bacterium
CCTCATCATACACCCGCATACGAATGCAGCCCCGCAATGACCAAATTGACCCCAACAAGCGTGAACATCACGATCACAAACCCGATGACCGCAAGCCATGCTGAGCTTACGCCTTCATACTTTTTTCGCAAACGAACATGCAAATAGGCACTATAAAACAACCACGTAATGAGCGCCCACACTTCCTTCGGGTCCCATCCCCAAAAACGATTCCATGCGATTTGGGCCCAAATCATCGCAAAGATGAGCGCTCCAAGCGTGAAGATCGGAAATCCGATCGCAATCGAACGGTAACTCATATCGTCGATTTGCGCCACATCGATGCCTTGAAGACGCGGGCCAAGAGCACGCACGAGCGGACGACGGGCAAGCAAGCGCAACAACCCATACAATATGAGCCCCGTACTTACAGACCAAAGTACGGTGTTCCATTTGCGCCCTGCTTGTACCCCCTTCATCCACGACGGTGTCGTCGTCAGCGGCTGCGTCATGCCCAAAAACGCATCCATCCGTGCGACATCATAACCGTACGGTGCCGCGATCGGGGGCATCGCATACACGACGGTCGATTGCTCCGATACGAAGCGCGCTTCATATCCCGATAAGCGAAAAGCAAACGTACTGGCAATAAATCCAACGACGATCAGGACACATACGAGCACCGTCTCAATCGCCCACACGTCCCGCTTGCGTGGACGCGGTGCGGTGCCGATGACGTGAATGAGCAACATGAGTGCTGCCGCAAAGCCGATGGCAAAAAATGCTTCCCCCGCAGCTGCCGTCGTCACGTGGATGTACAGCCAGACGCTGTGCAAAGATGGGATGCGCGGTGTCGCCTCCGTCGGAAACGCAAGCGCATACGCCATCAAAATCACGATGACCGGTGTGACACATAAACCGAGCCACCCGCTCGGAGCGATCCGGTATACGATGAGAAAGGCGACCGCGCACATCATGGACAAAAATACGATAAACTCAAAAAAATTGCTCACCGGAATAAACGTACTTGCAATCCAACGCAATCCAAAATAAACGATGTGCGCCACGAGTGCCCCGATGACCGACACATGGGCCCACCGCTCCATACGCGCACTGCGCATCGTCGGCTTTCCCATCTTCGCCCATACAAACAACACAAACGATACAACGTACCCGCCCCATGCCACGATGAGTGCCCCATGACTCCAATCATACAACGTTTGCATTACGATCCACCGTCCTTTTGTTCGATGATGCGCACGTGTGGATCGGTTTCAATGACCGCGCGTACGCGCGCCACATCGCGCTGCAGCCCATACACGTTTTTGTGGCTGTGTGCTGCCAGCACCCATTGTCCTTCATCGGTGCGAGCAATCCACATACGCCGATGCTGTGCATAAAAGCCCATTATGAGTCCGACCATGCTGATCAGGGCAGCGCCGAGCAAATACGGCAACGTCGGATCGGTGCGCACAACGAGCGTGCTCGTATATACCGCGATATCGACGTCACTCATGCTGCGCGCACGAATGTCGATATGCGCACCACTGCCGATGCGGTCGTTGAGCGCTTGCTGCCGAAATCGTTCTTTATCGATCTCGCGGGGAAAGTATACGTACGTCCAGCCTTTCTCCGGAGCACTTCCACCGGTAATGCCAAAAACGTACGCCGGGGCGTGCGGGGTGTTTGCCGATCGCGTCGTCGGCAACCCTTGCGCATCAAGGGCAAACTCTGGAAAATAGTTTATAAGCGTAATGGTATACGGACCTGCGGTATACGTCTGCTTGGGGTTTTGCGTCACCAATACAATCGGTCCGTATTCCTGATTTGACTGTTTGTCGCGCACAATGACACGCACACTGCGAATTTGTGGCGTAACTTCGTACCCGTATTGGTACACGTCCATCCCTTGATGGCGCAGCGGGGCATTGACGACGATTGGCTGGCGGACGACAGTCCGCAATTGTGGATCGTCCGTCTCGCATCGGGCTTCGCACGTGTACAACACTGTCGTCGTCTCGAATTTTTTTGGAATCGCCTCTTCTTCTCCTACCGGGGGGCCACTTGATCCAGGCTCGTGCCACTCAATGACGAACCGTTCGTTTTTGATCCAATACGACGTTCCGGCAATCGGGGCACGCTCCCCCTCGATCAGCGAAATCATTTGCTCGGACGTCAAGGCGGGCATCGAGCGGATAAAAATAATAGCCAAAAAAACAATAAGGCCGATGTGGTTGACATACGGTCCTGCGCGGCTCCAACGATGTTTTTCTGCGAGCAACGCGTCGCCCTCTGTGCGCACACGATACCGCGCAGACTGCAATGCTTCGATCGTGCGTGCCCATGGAAGGTGTGCCGCTTCGTAGCGCAAAAACACGGGTTGCTTGCGCATAATCGCATCCGAACGCACGATTTTTTGATCGCGCAATATGCGGTACAGCGGAATGCCGCGATCAATCGACGCGATCAATATCGAGACAGCGAGCAGTACGACGGACGTCAGAAACCACCACGATTCGTACGTACGGTGCAATCCAAGCGCCGCGTACACCTCCCCCGCCATGCCGTACGTTTCTGCATAATACCCATCTGGCGGCGGCCGCACAAACGCAGACTGCTGTGGGTACAACGAACCGATCAGTGTACCGACCAACACAAGAACGATCAGAAAAATGCCGACTTTGACCGATGAAAACATGTTCCATACCTTGTCCAGCATGTTTGGGCGGTCTTTTTGGCTTCGCCGAAACGCCCCATCGTATCGTGATTCCCAACGTTCATCTGCATTGCCCATGTCGGTCCCCCCTCGTGCCGCAGTGCAGCAATTGCGCTTGGTTTCACAGACGACCGCGCATCGGATTGGCGCAGCTGGGCGATCAACGACGTAAGCCGTGCCTCAGTCAACCCACCGATCGCTACAAATCGAATCGTCCCTTTGCGATCGATAAAAAACGTCGTAGGATATGAGATGACACGGTGTTTGTCGCGCACCGTCAACTGCGGATCAAGCACGATCGGGTACGTCACACCGTACGTCGCCACAAACTGCCGCACACGCACGGTCGGTTTTTCCCCTAAGTTGATCCCGATAAACTGTATATCGCGATGCACTGTACTCATCCGTTGCAACAAAGGCGTCTCCTCTACACACGGCGGACAAAACGAGCCCCAGAAGTTGATCACCCGCAAGCGTCCGTCCCAACGGAGGCTTGACACCGCCGTCCCATCCAACAACTGCGCTTCCCACTGTGGTGCGCGGTCGCCGACGTCCGCCGTTTCCGGCGCACGAAACACACTGTTCACCACAATCGCGACGAGCACGACAAACGCGACCGCCAAAATTCCGATCTGTACCGATTTTTTCATTGCGCTCGTTCCCGTACAGACGCCCACAACTGCGCCAGCTCGTCCGGGCGGACGATGCGGTGCGTCCCACGACGCAAAAACCCAAGCTCAATCGGGCCAATCGACATGCGCTTGAGGCGCACGACGGGCAACCGCACGTGCTCCCACATGCGCCGAATTTGCCGTTGCCGCCCTTCTGTAATCGTCATGCGCACAATCGCCTGCTTCCGCTCCACATCAACATCGACGTATTCGACATCTGCGGGCAACGTGCGCACACCGTCTAAGACGATGCCACTGCGCAGCTTGTCCAATTGATCGCCATGCGGCACGACATCCGTATACACCCAGTACGTTTTCGGCACGTGGTGCTTCGGATGCGTCAGCGCATACGCAAGCGCACCATCGTTTGTGAGGAGCAGCAGCCCCTCAGAATCATAATCCAGTCTTCCGATCGGAAACACCCGTTCACGTGTCGCCACATAGTCCATCACGGTCGGTCGCCCATGCGGATCGTGCGTGGACGTGATCACCCCTTTGGGCTTATGCAGCGCAATCGT
>JAGWXQ010000150.1 GCA_018969805.1 Paenibacillaceae bacterium
GCGTGATTGTGTGCACATTGATCTGACGTTGCTTGGACACGTGCAGTATTATACGGGCATCGTCTTTGAAGCGTATATCGATGGCTGTGCGGTACCGATCTGTGCGGGGGGGAGGTACGATGCACTTTTGCAATCGTTTGGAAAATCAGCACCTGCAAGAGGATTTGCTGTCCAAACAGAGCGTTTGGTGCATCTTGCGCATATTCCAGAGCGGCAATGTGTGCTCGTCGTTTATGAGGAGTTTCGACGCGAAGAAGCGTTGTGTTATGCGGCGCGGTTGCGCTCGGAGGGTACGGCGGTCATTACTGCGTCACGTGAAGATGCGCATGTGTACGATGATGCGCAATTTGCACGCACTACAGTTTTTGGGTACACTTAACGTATGGATGACCGAAGCACGAGATGGAGGGGCTGGCGATGGCGCGTTTGCGTCTTGCGGTGCCAAAAGGGCGAATTGGGGAACAATTTGTTCGGCTATGGCGTCGTGCCGGATTTGTATGGCACGACGATGATTCACGGAAGCTCATTGTTGCGCAGCACGCGTGGGACGGGGAAGTTATATTGGCAAAGCCGAGTGACGTCGCGACGTACGTTGAGTATGGTGCTGCGGACATCGGTGTCGTAGGCAAAGATATGTTGTTGGAGTGGCCAAGACGCGTACACGAATTGTTGGACTTGCGTATTGGAGCGTGTCGCATGTGCGTCATTGGATTGCCCACCGAAACCCGACCGCGCGTCTTGCAGGACATGCCGCGCGTGGCGACGAAGTATCCTGCGATTGCTGCGGCGCATTTTCGCAGCCAAGGGTTGCAAGTGGACATTGTTCCTTTGCACGGATCGATTGAGCTTGCGCCACTCGTAGGGCTAGCGGACCGCATCGTCGATCTTGTTGAGACGGGTGCTACGGCTCGGGACAATGGGCTCGTCGTGTATGAGACACTGATGCCGATTACGAGTAGATTCATATGCAATAGAGCGAGTTTTCGGTTAAAAAACGAAACGATTTCGCATTTGTGCGATCGGTTGTCTGGGGCAGTCCAGTCATTAAACACAGAGGATGAGGGCAATGAGTGACGCAATCCGGCTTGTTCGTCTTGGAGAAACTGCTCCGACAAGACATCCGCTTGAAGCGGATGAACGCATTGCACACACCGTGCGCACGATCGTTGACGATGTGCGCGTGCGTGGGGACGATGCGTTGCGCGCGTGGACACGGCAGTTGGACGGCATCGACGTAGATGCGGTGCGCGTGCCACGAAGTGTGTGGGACGAGGCGTATGAGCGGGTGTCACCGTCGTTTCTGGCATCGTTGCGCGTTGCAAAAAAGCAAATTGAAGACTTTCACCTCCAGCAGAAGACGGCATCGACGTTTTTTTGTACGCCCCACGGTGCAGTGCTCGGTACGCTCGTACGTCCTCTGACGCGCATCGGGATGTACGTGCCTGGAGGTACAGCGGCGTATCCATCGTCGGTACTGATGACGGCAGTTCCAGCGCGTGTCGCAGGAGTGCGTGACATCGTCATGGTGACACCGCCGAAGACGGCAGGCGGGACAGCCATTGATGCGGCGGTGCTCGTCGCTGCTGCGGAAGCCGGTGTGACG
Organism: Paenibacillaceae bacterium; assembly: GCA_018969805.1. Classification (GTDB taxonomy): domain Bacteria; phylum Bacillota; class Bacilli; order Paenibacillales; family YIM-B00363; genus REEB470. Next base: position 1,604 of record JAGWXQ010000150.1, read on the forward strand.
GAAATGTATCGCGTCGGTGGAGCACAGGCGATTGCTGCCCTGGCATATGGAACGCAATCAATCGCGCGCGTAGACAAAATCGTCGGACCGGGCAACGCGTTCGTCGCTTATGCAAAACGGATCGTTTACGGAACGGTGGACATCGATGCGATCGCAGGACCGAGCGAAATCGTTGTCGTCGCTGATGCGCATGCCGATGCGCGGGTCATCGCGGCCGATTTGTTGTCGCAGGCAGAGCACGATGTGGAAGCGATGGCGGTGTGTGTGACGACGTCTGAAGACGTGGCGCATGCGGTATGTGCGCACGTGGCAGCGCAGTTGGAGCACCTTCCGAGAACATCAATCGCTGCACAAGCGTTGGCGCGACACGGGTACGTCGCGGTCGTGCGTGATGTAGAGGAGGCGATTGCGCATGCAAATGCGCTTGCTCCGGAGCATCTTGTGTTGCACACAGCGGATCCGTTTGCGTTGCTTGGGCACGTTACGCATGCGGGGGCAATATTTCTTGGTCGGTATAGTGCGGAGACGGTAGGCGATTATGTGGCGGGACCGAGCCACGTGTTGCCGACGCACGGTACGGCGCGGTTTGCGTCCCCGCTTGGAGTTGAAGCATTTCTCAAACGATCGAGTGTCATTTATTATGGTGCGGAAGCGTTGCGTACCGATGCGGCGCACATCATGACGCTTGCACGTGCGGAGCAACTGGAAGCGCATGCGCAAGCGATCGCGGTTCGATTGGATGCGTTGGCGGCGCAAGAGGGCATATAGAAGGAGCGTGCGGTGGTGATGACACGGACAGCGCACATTGCGCGTCAGACCAATGAGACAGACATTACGGTCACATTGTGTATTGATGGCAGTGGAACAGCGGATGTGTGTACGGGTGTCCCGTTTTTCGATCACATGCTGCATGTGTTTTCCCGGCATGGATTATTTGATCTCGTCGTCGCGGCGCGTGGCGACGTACACATTGACGATCATCATACGGTAGAGGATGTCGCTCTGTGTTTGGGACGTGCTGTTTGCGCAGCCGTCGGAGACAAAATCGGTGTACAGCGGTACGGGCATGCGATCGTACCGATGGATGAAGCGATGGCGACGGTTGCAATCGATTTAAGCGGGCGCGCGTACTTTGGGTGGCGGGGAAAATTGCCAGGAGCGTTTGTCAAGACGTTTGATACAGAGCTTGTGCATGAGTTTTTGTGGAAATTTTCTCAAGAAGCAAAGTTGACGTTGCACGTCCAGTTGGATGCGGGGGACAATACGCATCATTGCATCGAAGCAATATTTAAGGCACTTGGGAGGGCACTTGATGCGGCGACGCGCATCGACGAACGGGTGATCGGTGTCCCTTCGACCAAAGGGGTGCTGTAAGCGATGTTGGCAGTCGTAGATTACGGCATGGGCAATTTGCACAGTGTGTCACAAGCGATACGGCGTTTTGGGGTACGAGTCGTTTGTACGGATGATGTGCAGCACATTTTGGGCGCACAAGCGATTGTGTTGCCTGGAGTGGGGGCGTTTGGCGAGGCGATGCGGTGTTTGCGGGAAAAGCAGTTGGACGCAGCGTTGGTGGAGGCGGTCGGGCGGGGCATTCCGTTGTTGGGCATTTGTTTGGGCATGCAGCTGTTGTGTGCGTCGAGTACCGAGCATGGGACGCACGAGGGATTGGGATTGCTCTCCGGCACGGTCACACGCATTGATCGCCCGCTCAACGTACCACATATGGGATGGAATGCGTTGCGCGTGCATGCACAAAACCCGTTGTGTTCAGGTGTAGACGGCGGGATGGTCTACTTTGTGCATTCGTATCATGTGACACAATGTACGCACGTATGGGCAACGGTCGATTATGGCGGACCGATTGCGGCCATTATTGGACGTGATCGCGTCGTCGGGATGCAGTTTCATCCAGAAAAAAGTGGACGCATTGGGTGGCGGTTGTTGGCAAACTTTTTAAAAGACGCGCGTGTGGTCTCATTGCAGCAGGATGAGGACGTAAAGGGGAGATCGTAGTGGGTGCGCAGTCGTTTGTTGTGTTTCCTGCCATCGATATATTGGACGGCAAGTGTGTGCGGTTGATGCATGGAGATTATGCACAGCAGACGGTGTACCACACCGATCCGGTAGGTGTAGCGGAGCAATTTTCTCAGTTGGGCGCATCGTGGGTGCACGTCGTCGATTTGGATGCAGCCAAAGACGGACATCCTGTCCACGCTGCGCTTATT
>JAGWXQ010000151.1 GCA_018969805.1 Paenibacillaceae bacterium
GTGACCTGTGCAGATCGTGAGGCATCCGTAGTATTTTCTTGTACACTGAGAGTGTAGCTATCTCCTTCAGCTTTCGTGACGGTCAACCATGACGACTGAGCCGACTTTGCGACGCTGACGGATCCAGATCCAAAACTTTTCGTGACATTTACCGTACTCGATGCGGCTTCTGCTTTTGGTGTCCATTTGGACATGTTTACGGCGAGTGTCGCTTCAACGACTGGTTGTGCGGATGTGCCAGATTTTGGGGGAGTCGTCACAGTCTGATTCGGTGTGGATTGTTTCGTAGACCCTCCTTGTTGTGAAATTTTTATTGTTTTTGTTATGCCGCTGTAATTAATGAGTACGTCTGCCGTTCTCGTTTCCGTATTTGTATTTGGTTCCAGTATCAACGTCAGACCAAGATTCGATGTTGTCGTACTGATCCAGCTGACGTTTTCTGACACCGTCCACGATCCCGATCCCCCTTCTGCACTAATCAACCAGCCTTTGCTTTCCCCATTTTCCTCAGCACTCCAAGAAAATTGCGTTTCGCTTGCATTATTATCGATAAATAAAGTGGGGGTTGCACTGACTGCCCCGTTTTGCTTAATCGTAACAGTTCTATTCGCCTCCCCTGCATATACCTTAATGGATGTTGATCGAGAGAGCGCGTTGTTATTTTTTATAATAGTTAACGTGATTTCATTTCCTGATTGATGCGGCGCGATCCACGAATCTCCTGAAGGTTTGCTGACCGAAATGGTACTGTTTGCTTGTACATCCAGGGTCACCGTTTCCCCGTTTGCGCCAACAGTGATTTCATTTCCTACCACCGTGTTTCCTTGTTTTATGACGATCGACGTGGATGCAAGGGCATTGGCTGTACTAAGTACTACGCATCCAAGAACGATCATCGTTGTCCACAGCACCCATATCGGTTGTGGCCGTTTCGATCGGTGTTCCATAGTCAACCCTCCATTTTTTATCCATCACATGTCGCGGAACGTCTTAATTTGTTTGTGCAAACGTCACTGTCATGGATGCTTCCGATCGATCGGCATTCCACCATACGTCTGTCACCGTTGCGTCGGGGATGACGAATGAGGCCACGTTTCCGGCAAACGCATAGCCGAGTTTTGGTTTTATCGTCAATTGCATGCGATACATCGTATTGGCGGCAAATGTTTTCGTCGTTGCCAAAATCGGCTGCCAGACTCCATTTTGTTGGTTCATCCAAACGATTGGTGCAGTTGTGCGTTCGACGTTGCGCGTGGGATCAAGATCAAACGCATCGATTTGTGCCCCTGTTTGGGGCTTTGCGGATCCAAAACGGACCGCATCTGTGCCCAAATCGATCGCAGTCATCGGAAACGTCACGACAAGGACGGCTTCTGTAAACGATTCATTAAACGTCGTCGTTGTTGTTGCACCGCTTACGCGCAATTGTTTCCACGCACTCGGGAACCGATAGCCTTCTTTTGGCACGACAGTCAACGTGGCACGATACACTGTGGCATTGGCAAACGTTCCTTCAGTAGTCGGTGTTTCGTTTTCACCCTTCACGGTGCTCCATTGTATCGGCGTGTTCGGTTTGCGCTGGATCAATGCATCTGCGGTGAGATCCATAGTGGAGACAGCGACACCCGTCGCGGGCTTGACACCTGCAAATGCGACAATATCGCTTTGTAGCGCGATGGTCGTCTTCGGAAACGCAACGACTACGGTCGCTTCCGTTCGCGTTGCGTTCCACGTCGTAGTCACTGAGGCACCGGGCACCGATGGAATCGCAAAATTCGTCAGCGTTTGTGGAAAGGCGTACCCGACTTTTGGACGAATCGTACACGTCATGACATAACTGACATTCGTTGCAAAAGACGCATTTGTAGGTACTGCGATTTCTTTTCCGTTGTCTATTGATTTCCATTGTATTGGCGTATTCGGTTTTAATTCGTACAGTACCATATTGGAGAGGGCGACACTGGACACGGATGCACCCGAGACAGGTTGTGCTGTTAGTTCGATGCTTTGGCCTGTGGGTTGGGATTTTGACTCTGCAAATGTCACGACGATGCGTGCTTCTGTGCGATCTCCGCTCCAGAGCGTACGGACGGATGTCGTACCATTTGGCGGGTTAAACTGCGTAAGCGATTGTGGAAACGTGTATCCTGGTTTTGCCCTTACTGTCATCGTCAGCACGTACTGCGTGTTGTCTTGAAACGTCGTCACTGTGGACGGGATGTCCACGCTTGTTGTTCCTTGCAAGATATTCCATGTCGTCGTCGTCCCTGCTTTGCGTTCGATGACCGTATTGGATGCAATGCCAAAATCGGTGATCGTCATTCCGGGTAACGGTGTGGCGTGTGTAAAGGAAAGTGCCGTGTTCGGCACATCGACTGCCGTCGTCACAGGAAACGTCACCGTAACGACGCCACTGTTTGGTTCGTTTTTGATGTTTGTTGCATTTTTCGTGATGCCCGGCACTTGGAAAAAGTCTTTTGCCAATCCGAGTGGATTGAATCCCGTCTTCGCGGTCAAGGACACTTCTGCAACGTACACCGCGTTGGGGACAAATGGGTCATTTGTGCGTTGCCGCACGCCGTTGATGATCCGAAACCATTGAATCGCCATATCGTATTGCGCATTGTTGGGATGGTTGGATATCGCAGATTGCGGTGTTGCCCCGACGACAGGCATCGTAAGACCGTCGAGTATTTCGTCCGTAATCGTGCGCTCAAGTACGGGGGGGACGGGAACGATCGTTCCGATCGGTTTTCCGGTCAGTGCGACCGCGCTGGCACCCGTACCGGTAATGTTGTTTCGGATCGTTCCTTGATTGTTGATCGCAATCGTTCCATTTGTGCTGATCGATGTAATGACGCCCGTCGTGTCATTGGTGATCGATGTATGCGCACCGGTTGTTTGGATGCGCACATCACCGATTTCCCCTGCATTGCGCACGAGTGCTTTGGCGTTGGCTTCGATCGACTTGACTTGTGCTTGTTGTTCGACGACGGCGGTCGCTTGTGTCGCCGATGGTTCGATGCTGAGCGTGTCTGCGGTTGCATTTTTTCCGAGTGTCGCAGTATTGGAAGCCCCTGCCAATGTGATCCGTCCAAATTTTCCTTCGAGCAATACCGACTGGTTCGCCCCAGAGATGTCGAGCGCGGGGGGTTTTTGCGTGCCTGACTGAATGCGCAACGGTTTCGCCTCGGATCGATCGACGCGCACCGTGTTGACCGTGCCCCCGGTCATCGTTAACGAAGCAAGCCCTTTTGCACGTACGAGCAGTTCCCGATCGACAGACACTTCGTTCAGCGTGACTTCTCCGTCTGCGATCGATGCATCGATGGTCAACGTCCCAAATATGCGCGTATTGCGCAGTGTCACGCCTGAAGCAGCAATGACAACATTGCCATACATATTTTTCCCTTCATACGTCCCTTGTGTGGCGACGACAAGAGGCATCGTCGAACGAATGCGTTCCAGCACGACAATCGCTTGCGCGCGTGTAATGTGCTCGTTTGGTCGAAACTTCTTGTCTGGGTACCCTTCCGTCCACTTTGCTTGCACCGCCGCTCCGATCGCACCACGGCTCCAGAGCGGAATCGCTTGGATATCCGCAAACGAATCTGCAACCGTCGGCGCGTCGGGTAATTTCTTCATGCGCGCGAGCAGCACCATCGCATCGCGGCGCGTCACTGGATCGTTTGGGCGCACCGTATTGTCTGCGTATCCGCGGACGTATCCGTTGGCGACCGCTGCATTGATGTCCGATGCAAACCAATCGCTTGCGCGCACATCGGTAAACGACGTCGCAGGAGCAGTTTTCGGATCCGCAAGCAG
>JAGWXQ010000152.1 GCA_018969805.1 Paenibacillaceae bacterium
CGATCGGTTAAAGGCGTTTATTGTGAAAGTCGACGCAGCGGTCAAAGGGCCGATCGTGACGCTCTCGCGCATTCACCCCGGGCTCGTGCGGCGGTTGTTTGAGCTCGAAGTGCCTGAGATTGCTACGGGTGTCGTAAAAATCCATACGATTGCTCGTGATCCTGGTTCGCGCAGCAAGCTCGCTGTGTACACGCAAAACGTTGATGTCGATCCGATCGGAGCGTGTGTCGGGCCACAAGGGACGAGGGTGCAGCCGATTATTGAGGAACTGCGCGGGGAAAAAATGGACATCGTCCTTTGGAGCAGCAATCCTGCACAATTTGTCGCCAACGCACTCAGTCCCGCACGCGTTTTGGAAGTGACGCTCGTACAGCACGAAAAACTCGCCAACGTCGTCGTGCCGGACCATCAGCTCACGCTTGCGATCGGGATCAAAGGTCAAAACGTGCGTTTAGCGGTAAAACTGACCGGATGGCGCATTGAGATCAAGAGTGAGAGCGAAGCATCCGAGCAAGATGGACGCGTCCGCGCGGCACTGCCACTGATGCACCAAGATTGTGTAAGTATTTAATCATGTGAAGGGTGATCGGTGTATGAACACGCGCCACGTGCCCATGCGCACATGCGTCGCTTGTCGCAAGACATTTCCAAAAGCCGAGTTGTTGCGCATTGTGCGTCCACCACAAAGCCCGGACGTCGTGCTCGATGAGCAAGGAACCATGCTCGGTAGAGGGGCGTATGTGTGTGCGCAGCTCCCTTGCTTGACGCGTGCACTGAAAGCGAAGACGCTCGAACGTGCATTGCGATGCCCGCTTCATGCGCAGCTCATTGAGCGCATTCGGGCGATTGGTGAAGGAGGTCGCGTGTCTTCATAAACAGATCGCCTTTGTCTTTATGCGGTATGGCAAAAAAAAGCGGCGCGCTCGTCGCGGGTGACGAAGCGGTGATGAAGGCGATTCGTGCGCGCATCGCCCACCTCGTCCTCGTGGCGGCCGATGCATCGCCTCGTGCACGCAAAAAATATACGGACAAGGCGGCGTATTACGGGGTTGCGGTGCGCATTGTGGTGACGCGCGAAGCACTCGGAAAAAGCATCGGAAGTCCGGACCATGTCGTCGCCGCCATTTGTGATGCTGCCCTTGCGCGGCGCATCGCGGAGGCGTTTGATGCATCCGTGTGAGTGCGCAGTGTGTGGATGTCCATCCAATATGGATCGATTCCATGAGGAAGTGTAATGAGCGCGTATTTCAAGGAGGAAGCCCATTTGAGTAATAAAGCAGACAAGGAAAACAAGCTGCGTGTATACGAGTACGCAAAGTCGCTCAATATGAGCAGTAAAGAAATCATTACGATTATGAAGCGGCTACAATTGTCTGTAAACAACCACATGAGCGTTATGGAACACAGCGACGTGCAAGCGGTAGAGCAGTTTTTTACGGATTTGCGCACGTCGGCAGCTGCAAAACGTGCCGGTGCAGAAAAAAAACTGCCTACTAAACCCCGACCGACTGCCGAGCAATCAGATCCACCACAAAAAGGAGTGCCTGACATCCAAACGCCGAGAGAAGTGCCCGACATCCAAACACCGAAGAACGAGCCCAGCGTCCACACGCAACCGAACGCAGTGCACGCATCCCCACCTGTGATGGACGACGTGCAAGTACCGCAGCGGCAGTCATCGCCAGCAACAAGTGCACAACCAAACGACCAACCGGTCGTGCGCGATGCAGCAAACAGCGGGGTGCGTTCCGGGGATCGTCCTATGCAGCGCGACCGTGCCCCAGATGGGCGTACCGGCGACCGTCCGTCAGGGCAGCGGGATCGCCCTGTGCAGCGCGACCGTGCCCCAGATGGGCGTACCGGCGACCGTCCGTCAGGGCAGCGGGACCGCCCTGTGCAGCGCGACCGTGCCCCAGATGGGCGTACCGGCGACCGTCCGTCAGGGCAGCGGGATCGCCCTGTGCAGCGCGACCGTGCCCCAGATGGGCGTACCGGCGACCGCCCAGCAGTGCAGCGGGACCGCCCTGTGCAGCGCGACCGTGCCCCAGATGGGCGTACCGGCGACCGCCCAGCAGTGCAGCGCGACCGTCCTGTGCAGCGCGACCGTGCACCGATGGGAGGAGCACGTCCAGGCGACCGACCAGCAGGGCAAGGGCAGCGGGATCGTCCTCCGGGACAGCGTGACCGTGCACCGATGGGTGGGGCGCGTCCAGGCGATCGACCAGCAGGGCAAGGGCAGCGGTTTGGCGATCGTGCGCGCGGACCTGTGGCGCGTCCAGTGGTGGCGAAAAGCACTGCCGTCGATCCAAAAACGACGCAAACGTCTGCGCGGGATCGGGTGAAAGACCGCGATCGCGAACGCGAGCGCAACGCCAAGTTTTCTGATGGTGAATTTAGTGATGGAAAAGGTCGGACGCGCACGCGGCGCAACAAAGCGTTTACGAAATCAAAAGCAGCACAAAAACAAAAAGTGGACAATACCCCGCGAAAAATTATCGTCCGTGGCGTGATGACGGTCGGTGAGACGGCGAAATTGCTGCATAAAGACGTATCCGAAGTCATTAAAAAGCTCATGTTTATGGGATTTATGGTCACGATCAATCAAGAAATCGATCTTGATGTCATTCAACTGCTCTCCAGTGAGTACGGTGTCGAAGTCGATGTCAAAATTGCCAAAGAAGAAGACAATTATGAAGACATCATCGAACAAGACGAGCAAGAAACGCTTATTGAGCGGCCTCCGGTCGTGACGATTATGGGGCACGTCGATCACGGAAAAACAACGTTGCTCGACGCGATACGCAAGACAAACGTCGTCTCCGGTGAGGCGGGGGGGATTACCCAGCACATCGGTGCGTACCAAGTTGAGTATAGTGGCAAAAAAATTACGTTTTTAGACACGCCTGGCCACGAGGCGTTTACGTCGATGCGTGCTCGGGGTGCACAAGTGACGGACATGACCATTCTCGTCGTTGCAGCAGACGATGGGGTCATGCCACAGACGAAAGAAGCGATCGCGCACGCGAAAGCAGCGAGCGTCCCAATTATTGTGGCGATCAACAAAATTGACAAACCCGATGCAAACATTGAACGCATTAAGCAAGAGCTTACGGAGTTTGCGCTCGTGCCGGAGGAATGGGGTGGCGACACGATCTTTGTCCCGATTTCTGCAAAAGCGCGTACAAACCTCGATCAGTTGCTGGAAATGATTCTTCTTGTGGCGGAAGTAAACGAGTATCGTGCGAATCCAAATAAACGCGCACGGGGGACGGTCATTGAAGCGGAGCTCGATAAAGGCAAAGGAGCGGTTGCACGCATTCTCGTACAACACGGGACGTTGAAAATTGGCGATGCGATCGTCATTGGAAACGGCTTTGGACGCATCCGTGCGATGATGAACGACAAAGGTAGACGGGTGAAAGAAGCGACACCGTCTACGCCAGTGGAAATTGCAGGCCTTTCGGACGTACCGCAAGCAGGCGATCCGTTTATGGTGTTCGAAGACGAACGAAAAGCACGGGAAATCGCGGAGTCGCGCAAGTCAAAACAACGCCAAGCAGACTTTACAGGAAATACGCTCGTCTCTTTGGCTGACCTGTACACGAAAATAAAGGAAGGCGAGCTAAAAGATCTGAACATTATCGTCAAGGGCGACGTACAAGGTTCGGTGGAAGCGTTAAAAAGTTCGCTTGAAAAAATAGAAGTGGAAGGGGCGCGCATTCGCATTTTGCACTCCGGTGCAGGAAACGTTACAGAATCCGACGTCGCGCTTGCGTATGCGTCCAGTGCGATCGTCATTGGATTTAACGTTCGCGTCGA
>JAGWXQ010000153.1 GCA_018969805.1 Paenibacillaceae bacterium
GTACGGCAGCTTTCGGACACGGTGTTTGCACAGATGGGTGTTTCGGAGCGGACAAACTTATTGTTTGGGACAACAGTGACACTGTCGCTTCCGGAGCTCGACGATTTTCGGTACAGTGGTTGTTACTTGCGCATTGTGGATGCGGAAAATCGTGTGCGGGATAAGACGGGGGACATCGCGTTCCCTGTTTTTTCAGAGTTGCAAAAAGGGTTTGAAGAGCCGTTTTATCGGGAAGTTACGATCGGGACGTATCCTTTTTTGACGTATAGTGCGCCCATTTGGATCGGGGGTACGGGTGCGGAGCGGTACGTCGGTGCCGTGCAAGTCGCGGTGTTGTTGGACGACATTGCTCAGTCGCTTGCGTCGTTGCGCACGGTGCTCGTACTCGTCGTTCTTGCGGGCGTCGTCCTTGCGTCTTCGATCGGGTATTTCCTCGCAAGACAGTCGCTTGCGCCGATTGAAGGCATTATTGCGGAGGCAAAGCGCATCGGACAAGACGACGCATTGCACGGCCGGATCGGGTACGCTGGACCACGCGATGAGCTCGGTCGGCTTACGGAGACGATCAACGCGATGATCGCGCGGCTGCAGGCGGTGTCCAGTGCTCTGGCAGATGCGATCACAGCCCAGCGGCGTTTTGTTTCTGACGCTTCTCACGAATTGCGCACCCCATTGACGACGATTCGTGGAAACGGAGAATGGCTAGCCAAAATGTGGCGAGGTAATACAGCGCACGACGACGGACGCATTCGTGCAGCGATCGAGGACATCGTCGCCGAGGCTGCGCGCATGAGTCGGCTCGTTCATGAAATGCTGCAGCTTGCGCGATCCGATGCGGGACAGACGCTCGCGATGCGTCCGACGATGTTGCTCCCGATCGTGGAGGACGTGGCGCGGCAGGCGGCGTTTTTGCCCCGTACCGCGCAGTGGATCGTTGGCGATCTGAGCGCGCTTCACGAATGCGTTGTTTTTGCCAATACGGATGCGATCAAGCAGCTGTTGTTTATTTTTATTGACAACGCATTTGCATATACAAGCGAAGGGGGAACGGTCACGCTCGATGCAGCACGTGACCCCGAGCGCAAGCGCGTCGGACTGTGCGTGCGCGATGAGGGCATCGGCATTCCGGCGGAGCATGTGCCCCATGTGTTTGAGCGGTTTTACCGCATCGATGACTCGCGCGGTACACGCCAAGGAAGTGGGCTCGGACTCGCTATCGCCAAGCGCATTATCGATGCGCACAGCGGTGCGATCGATGTGTACACGCGTGAAGGTATGGGTACGACGATGATTGCGTGGTTGCCTCTTGACAATACCGATGCGACGCAGTATGATGAAGAAGAAGATGCTTCCACGCGTAGAAGCGTGTGAGTGATGAACGAAGGGGGCCACAATCATGATTGCGATACTTGCACACCATGCTGGAGAAGAAAAGCTGCAAGCGGTCGTACACGCCATTGAGAAGCGTGGACTACAAGCACACGTTTCACGGGGGATGGACCGCATTGTGGTGGGGATTATCGGAAAATTTGATCCGTCATTTTCCGAACAGCTCAGACAAATGTCGGGGGTAGAAAACGTCGTGCGCATATCAAAAACGTACAAACTCGCAAGTCGTGACTTTCATCCGTCGGATACGGTGATCGAGCGCAAAGGGGTGCGCATCGGGGGAGACGCACTCATTGTCATGGGTGGACCGTGTGCAGTGGAGAGCAAAGAGCAAATCATGGATATTGCAGCGCGTGTACAACAAGCGGGGGCGCACGTGTTGCGCGGGGGCGCATTTAAGCCACGGACAGGGCCGTATGCGTTTCAAGGTGTCGGTGTAGAAGGGCTTGAATGGATGAAAGAAGCAGGCGAGCGGTATGGGTTGCTGACGATCACGGAAGTGATGACTCCGGAATACGTCGAGGTGTGTGCGGAGTATGCGGATATTTTGCAAGTCGGCACACGCAATATGCAAAATTTTGACTTGTTGCGCAAGCTCGGTACGGTGCGCACACCGGTGTTGCTCAAACGCGGGTTTAGCGCGACATACGAGGAGTGGCTCAATGCTGCTGAATACATTTTGGCAGGGGGCAACGCGGATGTGATGTTGTGTGAGCGGGGCATTCGGACGTTTGAGACGTATACGCGCAATACGCTGGACTTGGCCGCGATACCGGTGCTGCGGCAGCTGACCCATCTTCCCGTCATTGCCGATCCGAGCCACGGTACGGGACGCCGTGAGCTGGTTGCTCCGATGACGAAAGCAGCTGTTGCCGCCGGCGCACACGGACTTATCATTGAAATGCATACGGATCCGGACAACAGTATGACTGGAGACGGTGTGCAGTCGCTGTATCCGGATCAATTTGATGCGCTGATGCGTGATGTAAAGCAGTTGGCGCCTTTGGTTGGAATGACGCTGTAGTATTTGCCCCACCCGAACTTGGGTGGGTTTTTTGTGTGAAATAAATCATTGACATCGTAATTGGAATATAGTATGATTATGTTGTACAACAACAAGTGTGGCATGATACAGTTTTTATTTTTTAGACAGCAGTTGCGCATTGATCGTACGTTGTTTTTAAATCGCATGTTTCTTTGGTGTTGGTTCTTATGTCGCAGTTCGATGTGTTTTCCAACCCCGTAGTGTCGAAAAACAGGTGTACAACGATGAGAAGGGGGATGTGTGTCGATGCGAATTGGACAGAGGGGCACGATGCGCCAGATGACAATTGCGCTGCTGTGTGCGGGGCTCATTGGGGGTGTCGTGCAGGCAAACAATACGGCACCAAAAGTACCGCCGAAAGGAAAGATCACCTCCGTGATGACGCAAATGATCCTTGTGCCTGCATCGCGTGTACAGTCTGTTCCTTTAGGTGTTCGGGATCAGGTGACAAAAGTGAACATGAAGGATTTTCGCATCATGAAATCGGAAGTAACCGGTGCTTTGTGGAGTGATGTGTATGTCTGGGCAATCGAAAAAGGCTACAAGTTTCAACATATCGGGGAGCATGCCGGTACGGGGAAACCGATCACGCGCATCAGCTGGAACGACGCCATCGTCTGGGCAAATGCGTATTCTGAAAAATCCGCGTTCACTCCAGTGTATCGTACAAACAAACACGTATTGAAAGATGCGCATCGTGTCAAAGCGTTAGATGTTGTTGTTGCACCAGGAGCAAATGGATATCAATTGCCCACCCATAAGCAGTGGGAACTCGCAGCCAGGTGGATTGGCAAAACAAAACCAACGAGAGGTATGCTCAAAGAACATGCAATTTCCGCATCAGGTGTTTATTGGACGCCTGCGGGCTATGCGAGCGGTGCAATGATTTCAATACATGAAGACATCCCGGAATACAAGGGAACATTCGAAGTAGCATCGTTTGTGCGACAAAAAGATTTTCCAAAAAATGCGCAGTTAATGCCACAAAACAGTGATCGAACGGTATGTACAAAAAGATCGAACGCACTAAAAATATGTGATATGAGCGGCAATGCTTTGGAGTGGGGATCGACAGTGAAAAGAAACGAACGTGGTGAAGGAATCGCGACTGTATTCGGTGGTCATGAGGCGAACGATCTGAGTGCTTTGGGTGTGGAAAGCGTTTCTACTTCTGATTATTATAAAACAAATCAAGCATACAAAGGGATTGGTTTTCGATTGGTGCGGAATGTGCCTTAGATCGCGCTCTTGAAATTGATACTCATCCATGATGAATTTTCCCTCGTTTTATCAAATTATGACAACACTTATTCTGTCCAAACTCTGCAAGCATGTCTTGCGACATGCTTGCAGAGTGAATTTACGACATTTTA
>JAGWXQ010000154.1 GCA_018969805.1 Paenibacillaceae bacterium
AGGAAAACGTCCAGATCAAATCGCAGACGACTTGGATATGGACTACAGTGCGGTATGTGCGATTGTGGAAAGCGAGCACATCGTATCGTGCATGGTCGGGATGCCGTCCCCTACATCGTAGGGGGCGTTTTTCGTGCGTGTTCAGCCGCAGTCTTTGTCGTGGCAGGACAACATACGCGTTCGACTGCGGACAAAAATAACAGAATCGTTGTTTCATCGCCTCGTATGTTCATGATGGTTGACATTGATCGAAATAAGGGATGTGTATGTGCAGGAGCGTACGGGTGGACTACAGTGTCACGGGACAGTACATGCGTGTATAAGGAAGACGTCGTGCAACGAGAATGAAACAACAAAAGTTATGAAATAAAACGGTGACAGCATATTTTTTTTTACACCAACAAAAAAACGTGCATCTAAATTATTTTTATGCTATACTCTTTTCGTGCACGTGTGTTGACACGGAACAGTGCCCGCAGTCAAATGTGCAACATCACTGTAAAGGGGTATGTCGTCTTATGAAACAACGTAGTGGCACGGTACTTCATGAAGAGCTCCTCGAACATATTCGAAGGATCAAGGAAATTAAGAAAAAGTATGAAAACAGAAGTCGGAACATCCTTGATGATGGGCTAAAGAAGTTGCTTTCCGTTGCGTTTCGTTATACTCTTTATGTTTTCAAGCCCGACTTGTACGAAATCATCGATTGGAATTATCCGTGCACACCGACGAATAATGAAATACTGGTAGGATCTTTGGGGAAGTCCCATAAATTTATTGATTTTGCCATGATCGTCAAACTGAAAGAAGGAAAGCTCGCTTTAGTGCACATGGAGTTTCAGTCATCGTACGATCCGGAAATGGCCAAGAGAATGCTTACGTATATGGTACACTTATCGGATATGTACGGTATTGATTGTGTTTTTCAAGTTTTAATAATGATTGATCGTGTTTCTAAGAAGGCAGTCCACGAGGTAAAAAGATACAATCAAAGAGGAGAGCAGTCTTGCCAATTCTCGTACGATGTGGTATCCTTAAGACAGTTGGATTGGAAGCAGTTTATGCATCGAAAGTCACCAGTCATGCTTGCTTTTTTGCCGATGATGCGCGTGCTACCAAAAGAGCGGTTGCTGTTGCGTAAGACGGTACTTTGCATGCTTGCATCGCTTTATGCGGATCCTGATAGTGCGGAGTGTGCAGGAATGTGTAAAGATGATTTGTGTGATGAGAAGCTACTCAAGTTTTTTATGAGCCTTGGGGATCACGTATTTCAAACTACTGAAAAGGAGGATGCAATCGTGAAACAGCAGATCATGGAGCAATTTCCGCAACTTGAATCCACACTGAGCGACATCTTGATGCCTACTTGGAGCAGATGGGGATTTGAAAAAGGGGTTAAAGAAGGAAAAGAAGAGGGGATAGCACAAGGAAAAGAAGAGGGGATAGCACAAGGAATAGCACAAGGAATAGCACAAGGAATAGCACAAGGAATAGCACAAGGAAAAGAAGAGGGGATAGAAATTGCATATCGTCAATTGGTCATGAAGATGTTGCACAAAGGAAAACGTCCAGATCAAATCGCAGACGACTTGGATATGGACTACAGTGCGGTATGTGCGATTGTGGAAAGCGAGCACATCGTATCGTGCATGGTCGGGATGCCGTCCCCTACATCGTAGGGGGCTTTTTTCGTGCGTGTTCAGCCGCAGTCTTTGTCGTACACAGCGATTCAGAGTATGTATCGATCCTCCGTGAAAGATCTGGAAAAATTGTATCCAACGTATTCCATTGATTATTTTAAGAAATTGTTGCGAGAACTGCAACAGGGTGATTTGATCTCCGTTGCGGGAAAAACATCGGCATCGCGCTGGTTTTCCCGCTCTCGTGGATTGAAACATTAAAACGATTGTTTGATTGAACAACGCATGATTTCTTGGTTCGTTGCGCCTACTTTGCAAAAATTTTTTACGTAAAGTACGTTTTTGGAAAACAGAGCGGCATCAAACGTCCGTGTGTGTACTGTGTAACGACCATCCGCTCTTGAACAGATGCAATCGTGCAGCGTATGATGCAGGAAGGATTGGGGGGCGTATGCGTGCGGAGCAGAATTGCAGTGTATCCAGGAAGTTTTGATCCAGTGACGCTTGGACATATGGACATTATCGAGCGGGCGGCCAAGCAGTTTGATCGGCTTATTGTTGCGGTGTTGCATGCGCCGTCGAAAGTGCCGTTGTTTGCGATCGATGAACGCAAGCGCATGCTTCGTGCGGTAACGGAGCATATGCCCAACGTCGAAGTGGACGGCTTTGGCGACTTGCTCGTGCGGTATATGCGTGATCGTGCGGCAAACGTCATCGTACGGGGGTTGCGCGCGGTGTCTGATTTTGAGTATGAGCTGCAAATGGCATCGACGAACCACAAACTGCACCCACAAGTAGAAACGTTGTTTATGATGACGAGTCCTGAGTATTCGTATTTAAGCTCAAGCATCGTCAAAGAAATTGCGAAGTTTCACGGACCGATCGACGATCTTGTGCCTCCGCTTGTCGCGGATGCGCTGCGGGACAAGTACCGGGCATAGTGTGGCTGCACAGCGTGCAAGCGCGTACACCGCGATGATCGTGCATCCGGCGTACGCCACGATGGCGAGTGGGTGGTGGTGTGGTGTCCACAATGTGTCGAGGGCACGAATGGATGCGAACAACATTGGGGTTTCGGGAAGCGATGCGGTGAGCAACGGCCAGCATACGGCGGTCAATGGGACTGCGATGGCGACGTGGACGAGTCTCCCAAAGACAAATGCGCCGTAGTGCAAATCGGTATCGCGCAGCATCGCATGCACTTGGGCGTGGAGCGACAATCCCCCCCATGCGAGCATTGCGCCCATACACATTGCCCACGCCGCGTTGGGCACTTGGGGCAACGTCCACGGGGGCAAGGCAAATGCACTTAAGTTTAGGTCGATCATGCCATACAGCCACGACAGGTGGCGTACGGTGTCGTGGGCGAACGTTTCGATCATTGCCAATACGACAGAGCCGACGATCATCCATCCGCCGATGAGCAACAGTGCCCTGCACGCTTCGTGGATCGATGTCGTAAGCAACGTTCCGATTGGGGGCGCAGAGGCTGGGACATGAAGCGGGGTGCTTGGGCGTGGTTGGGGCTTGGTCCGCAGCCGCATGATCGTGTTGCACACCGTGCCAGCGCACCATGCACTTATGATGTGCAACAAGATCATGCCGACACCGATCATCGGGGCGTGCCAGCTTGCGGTGCCGACGACGGAGACGATCCATAGCGGACTGCACAAATCGCTCATTGCGAGGAGGCGATTTCCTTCTTCGCGCGTAATCTCCCCTTGCCGGCGCAACGCGGCGGCGATTTTGCTTCCCATCGGGGATCCGAAGGCGAATCCTGTCACGAGTGCCCAGCCTGCTTGCGCAGGAAGGGCATAGACGGTGTGCAATAGGGGAGCGAGCTTTCGTCCGAGGTGGCGAAATACGCCGACGTGCACGAGTGCATCGCACAGGATGAGCATCGGCAGCATCGCGGGCACGATGCGTTCCCACCAGAGCAATAGTCCTTCTTTGGACGCGTACAGCGTTTCTGTAGGATATACGACGATAAATCCCGTGGCGATCATGAGCAGCAGTGTGCGTAGAACCGAGCGCACGGTGCACCACATCCATTTCCGAGCGAGTTAATCGTACGCCGTGCCAGGAGAAGCCCGTACATACGTTTTTTAGCAATAGCGCATACCGCAATAT
>JAGWXQ010000155.1 GCA_018969805.1 Paenibacillaceae bacterium
GGAATTGCATACACAGCGCGCATTACGATGTACCCTAAGTCGGGGTATACGACCGTCGGTTTGGCTGCAAATGCATATACCGTCACGGGCGCAGTCAGCTCTGCACAGCCACAAGAACAAGCGATTGTTACCGCAGTCTTTTCCCCGACAGAGGATATGGTTGTTGTGCCCGCACAGTCCGTGACATCCGTTCCTTTGGGTGTCCTCGATCACATCGTCGCCAGGACTTTTTCTCCGTACGTCATGGGACGCAGCGAAATGACGTATCGGGAGTGGGTGGAGACAAAGCAATGGGCATCTGCGTATACGTTTGTATCCCCAGGTAGAGAGGGAAGTGCAGGCATCGATGGTGCGCCTCCTACGGTCGCGATCGAGCTGCCGGTGACGCAGATCACGTGGGCAGATGCGCTTGTCTGGACAAACGCCCACTCGGAGCGCAATGGGCTCATGCCGGTGTATCGCGATGCAGCGGGGGGTGTACTGCGAAATGCGCACACGGTGACACCCGCTTCTGTCGTCGTTGTACCAAACGATGGATATCGCTTGCCCACATCTGTGGAGTGGGAAGTGGCGTCCCGTTGGCTTGGAGCGGCTGCACCGTCGGTTGCTCCGCTCGCGACGACACGCATTGCGCATGCGGGGCTGTATTGGACACCCGGCACGTATGCGAGTGGCGCGCCTTCCAGTACGTCAGATGCGCTTTCGACCCAAGTCGTCGCGCAGTATACGCATACGATCGCCTCCCCGATGACATCGACTGCATCCGTACGGTCAAAAGCACCAAATGCACTCGAATTGTACGACATGAGCGGGAACGTCTGGGAGTGGGTACAAGATGCGATCGATGGTGAGCCGATGATGCGCGGTGGTGGATTTCGGGACTTGGGCAGCAGCATCCGCATCGGGCACTTTGCGACCAGCACGACTGCTGCAGACGACATCGGGATGCGGATCGTGCGCTCCGTACACCCATAGCATGCACAAAAGCGGTTTTTTCAGGAAATGCGCAAAAAAACCTACGGCGTTCATGCACGAGGTTTTTTTGTCCGATGCGTACATCCGTTGTTTAATTGATCAGGTCAAGCATCGGTGCATGCGACATCGACCAAAAGCTGAAGTCCCCATACCTTCTCAAACTCTTTTCGGTGCGATTGCAGTTGTTGTTGTTCGAGTGCGCACGTCTGTGCGGATGTTGTGTGCAGCGTCAGGTGGAGCTGGCGGTGGACGATGGACGTTGTGACGGTGTGCACGGGCTGTGTTTTGCTGCGATCGAGTGCGCTTGCCAGTTGCAGCAGTGTGCCGAGGCGGTTTACGAGCGGGATGTCTGCGCTTGATAAGATGTCTTTGTGTTGGGCGTAACACGACTTGGCGCGTTTTTCATTGCGGTACGAGGCGATCATGGCGCACAGCAACAGCTCGCGGTGGGATAAGCCGTCGAGACGTGCGTGTGCGATCAAATACTGGGTATGTTGTTCGAAGTTATAAAAGTCGATGGCGATGCCGATGCGGTAGAGCATGCATGCGGCACCAAATGCATTGCCCATGCGTTCATTGAGTCCGTGTTCACTGTACAGCGCGCCAAAGAGGCGCATCCCGAGCGCATGCACGTGCCGTGCGTGCGCTTCGCTTTCGGGTGCGTAGAGCTTCAGTACGTTGGAAACACTGTTTTCAAGCACGTCGCAAATTGGCGGTGCGTCTGGACATACCGATTCGTAAAACAATCCATCGCGCAGTCCGGCACCGCTGACGATGAGCTGGGATGATTGTGTTTCAGCGATGATGGTGTGCAGGATGATGAGGCCAGAGAGGATGATGTCGATGCGGTCTTTTGTTAGTCCGTCGATGCGTTTGCGCGACTCGATTGACAGGGGTTGGATGTGGTGGAGCCAGTACGAGATGTCGGCAGGACTGAGGGTGTATTGGTGCATGTGTGCGAGTGAATAGTGGTGGTGGCGCTGGTCAATTTTGCACACGCTGCGTACGGTGCCCCCGAGTCCGATGCACGGCAAATGCGGATGGGCGTACATCCACGTATGGGCGCGCATCGCGTTTTTGAGCGTGTGGACGAGTGCTTCGACGTGTGCTGATTCCATTGTGCGATCGGGACGACCAAACGACCGCAACGCGTTGACCGCACCGATTGGGAGCGATGCCGTATGTGTACATGTGCGGTTGTGAAATAAGGAAATTTCGGTGCTGCCTCCTCCGAGGTCGATGACAAACCCGTCTGATAAGTCCATTGTATTGATCACGCCGAGAAAGCCGATGTGTGCTTCTGCTTCACCGGAGAGCACGGCGATGTCCATCTGTGTGCGCGCCATCATTTCCTGCACAATGCGCGTTCCGTGTGTCGCGTTGCGGAGGGCAGCGGTGGCGACTGCGCGGATGCGTACGGTGCGGTACGTATGGCACATGTGTGCGTAGCGGTGCAACAACGCACAAATGTCGTCCATGTCTGCATCGGACAAATCACCGTCATCTGTGATGCGTTCGCTCAGGCGGGCGGCTTCTTTTGCTTGCTCGATAATGCGGTACGCCCCATGGATGGTGCGTTCGTAAATAACGAGGCGGATGGAGTTTGACCCGATGTCAATGATTCCAAATCGTTCCATGTGTCGTCCCCTCCTATGCGCGCTCTTTCATACACAACCATACAAGAGTACGGCATCGTTCAGTCGCAATTGATTGCACACATCAAACAGTGCGCCGTCGTTTTGTGCATGCACAAGTTCATTGTATCGCAGTTTGGCAACGAAGGGAACGGATGTGGTAAAATGAAGCGTGTCGTCTGCGTGTGCGTGGTGCATGTAGGTGTCATCGCCACGCAAGAGAGAAGAGGAGTGAGCAGTAGTGGCAGAAGCGAAAGGATTAGAAGGGGTTGTCGCTGCGAAAACGACAGTGTGCAGCATCGACAATGACGTATTGACGTATCGCGGGTACACGATTGATGACCTTGCAGAGCACGCGGCGTTTGAAGAAGTCGTCCATTTGTTGTTGGAGGGGGTGTTGCCGTCACCTGCGCAAAGTGAGGAGTACAAGAAGCGGTTGGCACAAGAAGCGCGCCTTCCTGCGCCGGTGTATGCGATGTTGCGGACGGCACCGGCAGATGCGCATCCGATGGCGGTGTTGCGGACAGCAGTGTCGATGTTGGCATGGTTTGATGCGCATGCGCACGATGTGACACCGCAGCATACGAAGAACATTGCCCTCAAGCTTCAGGCAAAAATTCCCACGATTATAGCAGCGTTTTCGCGGTTGCGTTCGGGCTTGCAGCCGATTGATCCGTTGCCGGAAGGATCGATTGCGGAGCAGTTTTTGTATATGTTGCGGGGCAGCAGACCGGATGCGACATCGATCAAGGCACTTGACACGGCGCTGGTGCTGCATGCGGATCATGAGCTCAATGCCTCTACGTTTGCAGCGCGTGTGACGGTGGCGACGTTGTCTGACGTATATTCTGGAGTGACGTCGGCCATTGGAGCGTTGCGCGGGCCGCTGCACGGTGGGGCAAATGAGCAAGTGATGGTGATGCTCGAAGAAATTGGCTCGGTTTCGCGGGTTCCAGAGTACGTCGATGCGCTGCTAAAACGGGGCGGGAAGCTGATGGGGTTTGGGCATCGTGTGTACAAAAATGGAGATCCCCGTGCCAAACATTTGCGACAGATGTCTCGGAAGCTCTCGGAGTTGCAAGGGGATACGCGGTGGTACGACATGTCGGTGCGTATTGAAGAATACATGGAGCAAAGCGGGAAAAAAATTAA
>JAGWXQ010000156.1 GCA_018969805.1 Paenibacillaceae bacterium
CAAAATATCGGGATGTTTTTAGGGTTATTGCCCCTTACGGGCATTACGTTGCCGCTTTTTTCTTATGGAGGATCGTCGCTCGTCATTACGATGGCGTCGTTGGGATTGGCGATGAGCGTGCACATTCATGGACACCGCTATGCTGCCGAGCTGCAGCGCGCGCGCGACAAACTCGCGATTGCAGCGTTGCTGGCGCAGCAAGAGCAAGAACAGCGTCATGAGACCACACTGTAGTTTCCTCCATCTTTTCGATCATCGATGCGTCTCGCTCTGCATAGGGTGTATGCGTGCGCGGGACGGGAACCGTATACACGTGCGCGAAGAATCCGGGGTGTGTGTGGTTGACAACGATTCATCGTAGTGTGCGCGTTACGGTACATCCGCTTTTTGTGTGGTTTGTGCTCGCAGCTCTCATTGGGGGTGCGGTAGTTGATTATGGTTTGGTGTTTTTTTGGATTGTCATCCATGAATGTGGCCACATCTGGGCGGCGCGCGCGTGTCGTTGGCACGTACGATCGATGGTTTTGACCCCGATTGGCGTAGTGCTCGACTGTGATGATGCTGACGTCGTATCCATGCGCTCAGAGCTGTTTGTCGTCTGTTGTGGGCTCGGCGTGACGTCGCTTGTGCTCGTTGTGCTGGCTGTGGTTGCGGCACTGGACGTTGTATCGGCACAATTGGTACAGCAAGCGATAGATACAAACGTTCGCTTGCTCCTGCTGAACAGTTTGCCGATTTGGCCGTTGGACGGCGGACGGTTGTTGCGTCTTTGGTGTGCGCTTTGGATGCCGTACGTGTGGGCGATACGGACGAGCGCGTTTTGTGGCATCGTTGCGGCGTGTGTGTTGCTTGGTTGGGGATCTGGCGTCCTTGCAAAAGGGACGTTGCCTCTTGAAGCGTTGTTGCTTGCGGTATATGTCGTGTTTGACAATGTGCAAGAATGGCGGTACGCGATGCTGCGCGTATGGCGGTTGTTGCTCGCGGCTCCGTCAACGCACCGCGCGCACACCATTATTTTGGCGATGCATGCATCGCTGCGCGACGTTCCGATGTACGTGCGCCGTGGCCGCGCATTTGTCGTCAAACAAAAAACGCCCCATGGTGTCGTAGTGATGACACAAGAACAATGGTGGAAGCGGTTTTATGATCGCGAAACAAACGGAAATTGAACATAAGGTCAGTATCGATTTTTTATTGGTTTCTATAACATAGTACAACGATTGAATTTACGCGCGCAAAAAAAATTGCTCGACGTATAAATATGTTCGTTGGTGGTGTTGAAACTACTTAGTGGATGTGGTATACTTAGCGTAGTTCGTGGTATGTAAGGCGATAAGTGATTATTTTGCTAAATCGATTGTGCAGTACCGATGCGTGCGCACACGTCTTTGGCAAGTTTGGAGCGCATCGTGCATATCGCGTTCAAAATCTCATGGATAGGTGGGGTCGGTAGAGATGAACACACAGAAGCAAGCTCCGACGAATGGCAAAAAACGGTTCCGCACAATTTATTTACAGCAGGCATCGTTGCGGAAGTGCAACATTGTGGGGCTTGCTGCCATGCTTGTGAGTATGCAGGTGCTCATGCACGTATCGATATCTCTTGCGAATGCAGGGACGACGGTCATAGCCGTCGAATCGCCCACCGTAAAAATGCCCATCAATGGTACGGTGTCGTTGCCCTCTGTGTTGAATACGACCGTCGCAACGCCATGGACACCGGCACAACTGGCGAACGTATCTGCGTGGTATGATGTAAGCGATGCATCTACGGTCAGCGTCGATGCACAAGGTAGGGTTAGTCAGCTCAGAGACAAAAGTGGGAACAATCGCCACTTGGTCCAAGCGGTCACGACCCGCCAACCACAGCGCGTACTCAATGCAGCGAATGGAAAGCCAGTCGTGCGTTTTGATTCAGACGATTTGCTTACGACGACACCATTTGCGGGCGGTGCGCTTATCCGGAAAATGGGAAAAGGATACGTTGGTGAAAAGCTCGGAGATTTGTCTGACCTTGATCAGCATGAGTTGCTCGGTTCTTCTGTATCGCTTAATGCTGCAGGCGATCGGATGGCGGTCGGATCGTGGAACCGTACTCCGACGAGTCCAAACGATTCATCCATGCCAGGGGCAGTACGGTTGTATCAAAAAAATGCTGATGGATCTTGGAAACTGGAAGCGAAAATTTGTGCGGGTTGCTCGGGTGGCAAAAACATCAACGTGACAACATTGGAAGATACCGATCAGTTTGGGGTGCATGGCGTATCGCTCAACGCCAAAGGCGATCTTCTTGCAGTCGGTGCACCGATGGACGATGGTCCGAACAATGAGTACAACAATACCGGTGCCGTATATTTGTTTGCGTTTAGTGACGACGCGTTTTCAAACGGAAAACTTCAGGGTGTTCTTGGAAAAGGACATGTCGGGGGTAAGTTTTCTTCATTAGACTCATTGGACAATTTTGATCAGTTCGGGACTTCTGTAGCGCTGGATGGATTGGGCACGAAGCTCGTTGTTGGAGCGCGGTATGACGATGGGTTTATGAACGGGACGACCAATTCGGGTGCAGTGTATACGTTTGGAACAAATGGTGGTTTTTCGTATTTGTTGCAAGGCATCATTGGAGCAGGTTATGTCGGTGGTAAGTCGTTGGCGATTGATCAATTACAACCTTATGACCAGTTGGGGACTTCTGTATCCGTAAATTCGGATGGAGGACGTCTTGCAATCGGTGCGGTTGGGGACGACGGATACAATGCATACGATGAAGGGAAAGGCCGCGGGGCGGTGTATTTGGTTGGATTTAGTTCGGGCAGTACGTTTGGGGGCGCAGAGCTGAAGTCGATTATTGGACAAGGGGTGTCCCAAGAAACGACGCGTCCGCGCAACGTTCCAATCTCGCTTGATACAAACGATCAGTTTGGTTTTTCCGTATCGCTCAATGCACTCGGGACGCGATTGGCTGTAGCCAGTCCATATGAAGATGCGATCAACGATACGCTGACGAGTACAGGGAAAGTGCGGATGTTCTCTTTTAATCCGAATACGGAATTTGAAGGAGGCACGCTCGAATCGACGATCGGCACAAACGTTACAGGAGACAACAACATCAATATCGCCCTTGACGGATCGAATACGAACGAAGATGTGGTTGAGTTGCCAAACAACCCGCTAGGAGATCATTTTGGTACGGTCGCGCTCAACGCAACGGGCAATCGAATCATTGTCGGTGCAAAAGGGGACGATGGGGCGAGCAAGATTACGCCCAACAGTGGTGGAGTTTATGAGTTTTCGTTCCCGAATGACATCACGTTTACAGCGAGTGGGGGTGATCAAGGCGAGTACGTCGCAGTACGTGCGGCACTCTCTCTTGAAGACCAACAAAAACTCGATGGATACTTGGCACACAAGTGGGGGAAAGTGGCAAGTTTGCCAGACAACCATCCATTTAAGTTGACCCCGCCCCTGCTCGGGACGACGAACGTCCAGCAATATCCTGTCGTCTGGACGACGAGCACGGTGGATACGAGTAGATCAGGCGTATATACCGTGTTTGGAGCACTCACATTGCCTCAAAACGTAAACAATACGCTCTTTAACAGACCGGTGTTTGCGACGGTACAAGTGGATACGTTGACGTTGTCTACGACCAATCCGATTATGGGGATACGGGCTCCTGTGACGGGAGACGTGCCGGTCACGACTGTCACACCTACAAATGAGTACACGGGTACGGTCACGTGGTCTCCGTCAGTGCC
>JAGWXQ010000157.1 GCA_018969805.1 Paenibacillaceae bacterium
TACGTTGTATACGTTGCGCATGTACACGGTATTTGGCTCGATCGTCCTTTTGGGCGTTGCGGTTAAGACGATTTTCTTTGATTTATCGGGGGAGAGCATTGTATACAAAATGATCGTACTCGTCGTCTTGGGCTTGATTTCCTTGGCTTTTTCCTATGTCAGAACGATTGCAGAAAAACGTACCATCCATACACGTGACACGTGAGCTGCATGCGTATTGTCACACATCGATCCGTCGTTCAAAAACGAGCTTTTGCTCCTTCGCACGAGGGAACCCCCAAGAGATATGTTTTCCATAAGGGATGAGGAGGGACATGTGTCCTTCGTGATGATGTATAGCGTCTGCCTCTCGTGGCAATCATGACGATGAAGTGGTGACGCCGCTTACGCCATAAGGACGAGGAGATGAGCGTGTGAAGTTTGGGGCACATGAAGTGATCGAGCTCGCGGACATGCTCCGCGAAAAAGTGCAGGTCATTCAGCACTTTGCGTTTTACGAGCAAGAAGCACAAGAAGATGCGCTCAAGTCAATGATCAAGCGGCAGCTGGATGCGATGATTCAAGGGTACGACACGTGGGTCGCGACGATTCATGATACGAGTGCAAAACATCGCATGACGACACCGATGCCTCAGCCCGAGGCACACGTCGAGCGCATCAAGCTTGGCTTGCGTCAAACACAGCCGATTACACCACAAACATCGGGCAAGCTCAACGATGCGGCCATTGCGCAGGCGTTGCTCTTTTGGCACAAAACGTCGGCGACGCATTGCATCGAGCGCGGTTTGGAAATGGCGGATCCGCAACTGCGCCAGTTGTTCGTCAATGCAGCGATTACATGCTTCAATCAAGCGTACGAAACGTTTTTGTTTTTGAACCAACGCGGGATGTATCAAATGCCTACGTTTGAACCACAAACGACGCAAGCAGAGCTCGGTGCTTTTTTGCCCGTGCACAATCAATCCCAATTTTACAAAGCCCAGCAACAAACGCCGGTATATCGCTAGAACGCTGCTGGAGACGATCACGGAATCCGGTTGTGTGTACTATAAGGTTGCGTGAGACTGCCG
The DNA here is from genome assembly GCA_018969805.1 of Paenibacillaceae bacterium. Taxonomy (GTDB): domain Bacteria; phylum Bacillota; class Bacilli; order Paenibacillales; family YIM-B00363; genus REEB470. Next base: position 1,071 of record JAGWXQ010000157.1, read on the forward strand.
ATGTAAGACGTGCGGCAGTTTTTTTGTGCGCAAAAATAAGGCTGGATGCAGCGGTATTTTCTTTTGGGGATGTGTTCCCCTGATCTACATAAATGTGGGATGTGTGCCGATAAAAGAGTACAACGGATACGAATCCTTTGTGATGCTGCAAGTTTTGTCCAAGTCGTGCGATGAACAGAGGGGAGGGAGGCACCAATGGATGCTGTATCATTTCCGCCACGCACCGTGTCCACAGATCCACTGCCACACAAACCGAATGAGCATGACGGTGTCAAGACACGGGTGCAAGAAGATGCAAAAAAAGAAATAAAAGAACTTTCGGAAACACAATTTACAAAGTCGATTGAAAAAGCAATAAAAGCAATGAAATCGTCGCATACGTATTTAGAAGTATCCGTGCACGATGCGACAAAGCAGCTCTCTATTCGTGTGCACGACCAAGAAACAGGCGAGATCATTCGGGAAATCCCGCCAGAGAAGACGTTGGATTTTGTAGCAAAACTATGGGAGATGGCAGGTATTTTTATTGATAAACGCCGATAGGAGGTGACATTGATGAGTCAGTTGCGCATTTCTGGTCTTGCGAGCGGGTTGGATACGGATCAAGTCGTAAAAGATTTGACAAAAGCAAAGCGTGCAAACGTTGAGTCGTTGAAGCAACAGCGCACAGTTATGGAGTGGCAGCGCGATGCGTATCGTGAAATGAACAAAAAGTTGCTCAATTTTCGCTCTGAACATATTCGGACGCTACAGCGAGAAGACGTTTTGATGCCAAAGACGGTGACGATTTCGGGCAATTCTTCGGCGGTACAAGCGGTGGCGACGACCGATGCCGTGCAAGGTACGATGGAGTTGAGCGTTGCGCGGTTGGCGACTGCCGCATCGCATCGTTCTGTGGGCGACATTCGCGTACATCCGTCGTTTGATGCAGCCAAACCGCTCGCAACGGAAATGGCCGAAGGACGCATCGCAACAGTAGATTTGACACAGACGTTTTCGATCAATGGGACGGAGATCGCGATTCATTCTGGAGATACGCTGCATAAAGTGCTGGAGAAAATCAACACCCAAACAAACGTCACGGCGTTTTATGACAGTGTTACAGGAAACGTATCGCTCACGAGCAAAAATACGGGCCGTACAAACGGTGTCGGGGGCGATCTGGATGTGATTCACGTCACTGGGGCGTTTGCGACAGACGTGTTGCGGTTGCAAGATGGGACGAACCAAACGGCAGCAGTAAATGCGCAACTGACAATCAACGGCATCGCAACAGAGCGTACGTCGAATACGGTAGGCATTCAAGGGATCGATGTGCAGCTTACGGGCGTATCGGGAGGGACACCGACGCGCATAGAAGTACGCGCAAACATGGAAGCTGCGATCGGATCGATTAAAAAATTTATTCAGGAATACAATACGTTGATCGGTTCGATGCAGTCTACGTTATCGGAAGCACGGCATCGTGACTTTTTGCCACTCACCGACGAACAGCGTAAAGAAATGAGCGATACGGAAATAGAAATGTGGGAAAAAAAAGCGAAAAGCGGCATGCTGCGCAACGACGCGATTACCAATGCGGCGCTGTCCCAGATGCGGATGGCTTTGGGTGAGAAGGTCAATGGCGTGGCACTCACATTAAGTGAGATTGGCATTACGACAGGATCGTTTCGTGAACGCGGGAAGTTAACTGTACGAAACGAATCGGCATTGCGCACTGCACTGGAGAACAATCCCGAGCGGGTATTTGCGATGTTGAACGCCAACGATGGTACACGGAAGGGTATCCTGACCAAGATGGAGGAAGCGATCGGTGGAGCACTGAATAAATTCGGAGATCGTGCTGGGACGTCGGCTGTAATCGACACAGGGGCGTTTCGTCCGGATGCGATGATTGGGCGCAGAATGGGGGAAATCGATGCGCGCATCAAGCAAGAAACGCGGCGCGCAGATGAGTTAGAATCGCGGTATTACAAACAATTTACTGCACTCGAAGCCGCGATGCAGCGATTTTCCAGTCAGTCAAATTATTTGGCGGGACAACTACAAAAATAAACAATTAGAGAAAAGGGGGGGTGCAGCCATGCACGAGCTACAACGACAAAAATACGTAGAGCATGCTGTGAAAACGGCTTCGCAGCAACAACTGCTGATCATGCTTGTTGATGGCGCAATACGGTTTGGCAAGCAAGCAATCGAGGCGATCGAAGCGCGAGACATGGCGCAATCGCACGATCGGCTTATGCGGATGCGCGACATTGTCAATGAATGGGTCATTACGATCGACCGGACGTCCCCGATTGCGGCAAACTTATTGGCCATATATGAGTATTTGTTGTACCGCATTGTCCAAGCAAATATGCGCAAAGACCGCGCAATCGTCGAAGAAGTGATTCAGTTTCTTATCGAACTGCGCGATACGTGGGTGCAAGCATCGCGCATGTTGACAAAGGCTGCTGTGCATGGAAACGGGTGACGTGTTGCGCGTATTGTTGCAGGAGACGGAGGCGTATGTTGCGCAGATGGCGCATTTGGATTATGAAGCACACGAGCGCTTTTTGGTGCGCAGGGAACAGCTCATTGCCACAATGCGTACGATCGATGCGGGCGATGTG
>JAGWXQ010000158.1 GCA_018969805.1 Paenibacillaceae bacterium
TAAAAATCCGCACTTGTCAACGTGCAGATGAGTTGTTTGGTCGAATTAAAACACATGCAGAAACTTTGAAAAAACAATTAGAGGAAATTTTGAAAAAATTAAACGAGCGAACATCAAATGCAAACAACGAAAGACATATAAAGGACGTAAAAAAAAGTATTAAAGAATTAGAAAAACTGTTGGCTGAAAAACCGCCATCGCAGCGAACCGAACCCCCTTTTTTTGAGAAAGACCCTACGATTCACAATGAACTTACACATTTTCTTGTAGGTTCAATTCGCAAGGTGATCAAGAAAGCAGCGTCAGTCAAAGATCAAGCACATCTTTATCTTAATCCTCCTACGAGAAAATAGTGTTGAAATTACTCGTTTCATGCAATAGACACTGGAATAAAAGGCTTCTGATGTTTGTTGCACGCGACGCTCCTATTGGGGTGTCGTTTTTTGTGTCTCCTTGTCCAAATGGATGTGAACCCATAAACAATATGTGAAGGAAGGTATGTGCACGATGGTTAAGGCGGTGTTGATCGGATGCGCATTTGTCGCAAGCATGGGTGTGCACGATGTCGCTGCAAAAAATGCGTCACCAGAACACATTCCTGTTCATGAGCGCATCGGAAAAGAAGTCAGTGCAGCGATTACGTCGTTTTGGAATGGGGCAAATCCGAAGTCTGGGCAGAACGTAGTGGTGCGGGTAGGAAAAGAGCGGCTGCGCGTGGACGTGATCGACACATGGCTTGAGCAGATGACCTGCATCACGTGCCTTGTGATGGACGTTCCGCTATTTCCAAACCCGCTTGTGTACCACAAAGAGCGGCGCATCGTGCGCGTACCGCGCCGCATCAGCGATCAAAAATTTTTTTCGTTGATTCAAAAACGGACAGAGGCGTATGTGCGTGAGCGCATTATGCGCGGTGCTCAAAAAGTCGGCACAGTCCACCACATCGTCATCAAGCGCGTCGATCGAAGAAAGGCGACCGTCTACGTGCTGCACGATATGCGTCCGGAAACGCAATTGGACAAGGCATTTGTGTATGCAAAATATGCCGCAATAGGAGGGGCATCGTTAAATTTGTTCCTTGTCCTGTCAAAATTCAACGTCCGCCAATTACTCATCGCACTGGCTGCCGTTGGCGGTACGGTGACGAGCCCGTATCCTGAATGGTTGCGCATTATGGGACAGTTGGATTTTGAGTAACCGTTTTTGCCGACTGTTCACTTTTTTTCGTAATGGCAAACAGTTCTAAGTGGAGCTGTGGTGCATACAATTGCGGGGGAGGGGGAGTGCATTGGTCAAATGGTTGTGCATTGTTTTGTTTGTATGTGTACCGTATACGAATGTGTATGCGAAGGAAGTCAATCGGGGCATCGCCGCTGAGGCGTATGCGGTACTGGATGTGACATCAGGACGCTTGTTGTATGCATCCAACGCGCATACACGACTGCGCATAGCGTCGCTGACCAAAGTCATGACGGCGATTGTTGCACTGGATCACGGAGACGTACGGGACATCGTGCGCATCTCAGACGTCGCCTCCAAACAAGAAGGGTCTTCATTGTATTTGCGAGCAGGAGACACGATGATGCTAGAGCATTTGCTCTACGGCTTGATGCTGCGTTCGGGAAACGATGCGGCGATGGCGATTGCCGAACACGTCGGGGGATCGGTCGAAGGGTTTGTCCATATGATGAACGAAAAAGCGGCGATGCTTGGACTCACGCATACGCATTTTCAAAATCCATCGGGGCTCGATGCGCCCGAACACGGTGCATCGGCGTACGATCTTGCGCGCTTGACCGCTTATGGACTAAAGCACCCTGCATTTCAAAAAATTGTCCAAACAAAATCGATGCGCGTTCCATCGTCCCCATATTCTGGTTCGTGGGTGCACAAGCATAAGCTGTTGTTTCGGTATCCGGGTGCAGACGGCGTAAAAACGGGGTACACCAAGCTTGCCAAGCGGACGCTGATCACGTCTGCGACACGAGGAAGCCAGCAAATCGTCGTCGTCACGCTCAACGATGCCAACGATTGGCGCGACCATACGGTGTTGCTCGATGCGGCGTTTGCCCGATATCCGCTCGTCACGTTTGTACAACGCGGAGAAGAAGTGCTTCCGTATGGCACAATCGCTGCACGCACAGCAGCATATCCGCTCGCTCCAGAAGAGCATCGTGCGCTATCGCAACGCACGGTCGCGCCACGAGCAATCGATGCAGCGTTTGGGGTGCAGCACGTACTCGAAGTGCTGTTGCACGATCAGGTCATTGCACGCGTACCGCTGCTTGCGCACGGTGTGCCGTTATGGAAGGAGTATTGATGTGTTGCACATTTTGTGGTTTTTGTTGCTGGCAGGGGGGGTTGTGTACGGTGCTGTGCACGGCCGTATCGATGAAGTGACGCAAGCAGTGTTCTCCGGTGCACAGTCTGGGGTGATGATCTGCTTTGGACTTTTAAGTGTCCTTGTTTTTTGGCTAGGCATGATGCGCATCGCCCAAGAAGGTGGAATCGTTCGTGCGTTGGCGCGCGTATGCAGCCCGCTCGTCTGTCGCTTATTTCCATCCGTACCCCGCGGCGATCCCGCGATCGGCTACATCGTGACCAACGTCTGTGCAAACGTCCTCGGTCTCGGAAATGCCGCGACACCGGCGGGCATGAAGGCGATGGAGGAACTGCAAAAGCGCAATCGCTCCCCGAACGAGGCGACACCGGCGATGTGTACGTTGCTTGCGATCAACACCGCAAGTTTGACGTTGATTCCAACGACGATGATCGGCTTGCGCATGCAAGCGGGGTCACAGTCGCCCACAGACATCATCGTTCCGACGATTGTTGCGACGGCGTGTTCGTTGTTGTTTGCTTTGCTCATCGATCGATGGGCACAAAAAAGTGCGCCGTGATTGGGACAATTACGGCGTTTGTCATTCCCGTTTGGATTGTCTTGATCTTATGCGTCGGGCTTATGCGCAACGTGCCGCTTGTGACATCGTTTGTCGCTGGGGCGCAAGAAGGGTTTGGGTTGACAGTGCGCATGCTGCCCCATGTCGTCGCCATGATGGTGGCAATCGCGGTGTTTCGCGCATCGGGGGCATTGGATGCGCTTGTCGGCATCGCAGCACCGTGGCTCGATCCGATGGGCATTCCCGCACAAGTCGTGCCGATGGGACTGCTGCGCACGATGACTGGCGCAGGATCGATCGCATATGCGGGTGATGTGATTGCCCAATACGGACCGGATGCATTGTGGTCGCGCATGGTGGCGACGATACAAGGCAGCACCGACACGACACTTTATGTCATTGCTGTGTATTTTGGTGCGATCGGGGTGACGAAGACGCGCTATGCACTCCCTGTAGGGCTTGCCGCCGATGCAGTCGGTTTTGTCGCGGCGGTATGGGCGTGTCGCGTGTTCTCTTGAAAAAAAGGGCGCACACGTTTATGATGGATTGGGGTGGGGTGTCGATGGAGCGATTACAAAAAATACTGTCAGCGAGCGGTGTCGGTTCGCGTCGGCATTGCGATGCGCTCATTCGGGATGGGCGGGTGACCGTCGATGGGGTCGTCGTATCGGTGCTCGGGAGCAAAGCCGATGCAAGCACGAGCGTCATCGCCGTCGATGGCAAGCCGATTGGCGCGCGCGTGCGCACGGTGACGATTGCGCTGCATAAGCCCAAAGGGGTGAT
>JAGWXQ010000159.1 GCA_018969805.1 Paenibacillaceae bacterium
AAAGTGGCGCATTGTATCGTCTTTTTCTCGCGCGTGCAGTTTTCCGTGCAGCAGTCCGACGCGTGCCTCGCCAAACTGCTGCTGCATGCGTGTGTACACATCGATTGCGGCATCAAGATCGTTTTCTCCTTGCTCGATCAGCGGGCATACGACGTACACTTGTCGCTTTGCATCGATGTGCGTCCGTATGAGCGCATATACGGCATCGATGTCTTGCGGGTGCATCCACTTCGTCTCGATCGGGATCCTTCCCGCAGGGAGCTCCGGAAGCACGGACACATCGCGGTCCCCATAGGCGGTAATCGCCAGCGTGCGTGGGATGGGGGTCGCCGTCATTGCCAATACGTCGGGATTGTGTCCTTTTTGCTTGAGTACGCTGCGTTGCTTGACCCCAAAGCGGTGCTGCTCGTCGATCACGACGAGACCGAGATCGGCAAACTCCAAATGTTCTTGGATGAGCGCATGCGTCCCGACGACGATATGCACTGCGCCACAGCGCAATCCTGTCTGGATGTCGCGCCTTTGACGTTCTGTGAGTCCGCTTGTAAGCAATGTGACGTGCTGCTGCGGCATCAACTGCTGGATGTTGCGCGCATGCTGCTGCGCAAGCAGCTCAGTCGGAACCATGAGCGCACCTTGTTTTCCCCCGCATACACACGCATACAGCGCGACGGCGGCGACGACTGTTTTCCCAGACCCGACATCGCCTTGCAGCAAGCGGTTCATCGGGCTCGGACGCTCCATATCGTCGAGAATGTCTGCGATGGCACGCTTTTGGGAGGCCGTCAGGAGAAAGGGGAGCGCGCGGACGAATGCGCGTACACGCTCGCGCGCAAAAGTATGGACGATGCCATCGCCATGCTTTTTTTCTTGTACGCGCAATGCTTGCATGCGCAGTTGGTACCAGAAAAACTCGTCGTACACGCATCGCGCGTGCCCCATTTCGAGCTCGGAGCGCGTCGCAGGCTTGTGCACCGCTGCATACGCTGTGCGCACATCGACGAGGCGGCGGCGGGAGACGATCTCTTGTGGGATCGCATCGACCCAGTTGTCTCCGACAAACGCAAGCGCGACACCGACCCAATGACGCATGCGTCCTTGGTGCAGACCCTCTGTACTTGGATAAATGGGCAAGAGTTGCGCGGAGGTGGTGTCTTGTTTTGTCCATAGCGTCGCCGAGACGATAAGCTGTTTGCGCATTTTTTGCCATTTTCCGGTAATGTGTATGGCGATACCTGGACGCAGCTTTTCGCGCACGTACGGCTGGTTAAACCAAATCGCCTGAAACGATGTCGTGCCCGAAGCGACAGCGCATACGACACGGGAGCGTTTGCCACCAAAACGCTGGCTGCTGGCCGCCTGCAAGACGACCGCCTCTACGGCTACCGTATCGCCATCGTCTACTTCGGTGAGTGGGCGGATCGATGTATTGACGTAGCGCGATGGGACGTGTTCGAGCACGTCGCGCACAGTGTGTATGTCGCGTGCAGCGTAGGCGTGCACGATCGCCTTAGGGATACGGGGGAGCTGGTGAAGTGGGGCATCGAGCGGGTGCATCGGTCGCTACGTCGCTTGCGCCACGTGTTCGATGCGCACACCGTGCACGTAGAGATCGATTTGATCGATCGGGATGCCGGTCTGGTGCACGAGTGCTTCGCGTATCGCGGATTGGCATGCCGTCGCTATTTCGGAGATGATGCCCCCGTAGCGCACGACGACGTACACCCCGACGTGCCAGCGGTCGTCTTGAAATGTGACTTCGATGCCACGGGATTGTGCTTCGCGTCCAAGCAATTCTGAGATGCCATCACGCAAGCGATTGCGCGAGGACATGTCCACAATTCCGTCACATGCAAGCGCGACTTTGCCAGCAATCAATGCGACGACTTCTTCAGAGACGTGGATCTTCCCGTCTTCCCGAGCGATGGATATGGGCATGGCGATGCTCCTCTCTCCACATATGGATGCATTCAGTGTACCAAAAAAGTCCCCAAAAAGGAAGTGTGCGTGCGCAGGGGGAGAACCACGCACCGATGTCGATTGGACGTAGTTTTTTGGGCATGTTGCATGGGATGCAGTCATTCATGTATACTGATAGGGGACACGTTTCGACAAAAACGGTCATCATGTGCGAAGGTGGAGTGGACGTGACAAAACCTGTTTCGATCCGTAATGTAGCGATTATTGCGCACGTAGATCATGGAAAGACGACGCTTGTCGATCAGCTGTTGCAGCAAGCGGGGACGTTTCGTTCCAATGAAACGGTCATAGAGCGCGCCATGGATTCACATGATTTAGAGCGCGAGCGGGGCATTACGATCCTTGCCAAAAACACATCGGTCACATACCGCGATACGCGCATCAACATTTTGGATACGCCGGGGCATGCCGATTTTGGTGGGGAAGTGGAGCGCATTATGACGATGGTCGATGGGGTGTTGCTCGTCGTTGATGCGTTTGAAGGGTGTATGCCTCAGACAAAATTTGTTTTGCGCAAAGCACTGGAGCAACACGTCGTGCCGATCGTCGTCGTCAACAAAGTCGATCGTCCGCACGCGCGGCCACATGAAGTCGTCGATGAAGTGCTCGGTCTGTTTATCGAGCTCGGTGCGGACGAATCGCAGCTCGATTTTCCGGTCGTGTATACGTCGGCGCTCATGGGGACGTCGGGGCGTACTCCAGACGATCAGTTGCCCCACATGGAGGCATTGTTTGATGTGATCGTCGCCGCCATTCCTGCACCGCAGGTCGAAGACGACGCGCCGTTGCAAATACTTGTCACACTTTTGGATTACAACGAATACACTGGACGCATCGCGATCGGACGGATTGCGCGTGGAGGCATACGGAGTGGACAGTCTGTCGCGGTCATGCGTCGGGATGGCGCTGTTTCATCCGGGCGTATTGAAAAATTGTACGGGTTTCGTGGACTGAAGCGCGTCGAAATTGACAGTGGCTCAGCGGGAGACATTGTCGCCATTGCGGGGCTCAAAGACATCAACATCGGAGAGACGATTGCCGATGTTGCCCATCCGGAGGCGTTGCCGGTGTTGGACATCGATGAGCCGACGCTGCAGATGACGTTTTTGGTGAACAACTCGCCGTTTGCGGGAAAAGAAGGAAAGTGGGTCACCTCGCGAAAATTGCGCGAACGGCTTATGAAAGAGACGGAGACTGACGTGGCGTTGCGCGTCGAAGAAACCGACAGTCCCGATCAGTTTATCGTCAGTGGCCGTGGGGAATTGCATCTGGGCATTTTGATTGAGACGATGCGTCGAGAAGGGTTTGAGTTGCAAGTATCTAAGCCAGCAGTCATTTTTCGGGACATCGATGGATCGCGGCACGAGCCGTTTGAGCGGTTGCTCATTGACTGCCCGGATGCATGCGTTGGTGCGGTCATGGAGAGCCTAGGATCGCGCAAAGCGGAGATGATCAACATGACGCAGTCTGGAGGGGGGGCATCTGTTCGGCTCGAGTTTGTCGTCCCGTCGCGGGGATTGATCGGATATCGGACACATTTTCTGACGCTTACGCGGGGATATGGGGTCATGAATCATGCGTTTGACCATTATGGACTGTATGCAGGGGCACACGTTGCCAGCCGCCATCAAGGGGTGCTAATTGCGAGTGAATCGGGGACATCGACCCATTATGGGATGTTGTCTGT
>JAGWXQ010000160.1 GCA_018969805.1 Paenibacillaceae bacterium
GGGGGCTGGCCACGAAAGAGAAGGGGGCTGGCCACGAAAGAGAAGGGGCTGGCCACGAAAGAGAAGGGGGCTGGCCACGAAAGAGAAGGGGGCTGGCCACGAAAGAGAAGGGGGGTCCTATGCGCGAACAAACGACACGGATGCACGAACTGATCGCCGAAATCCGTGCACACGACGAGCAATATTTTGGTGCGGATACACCGACGATTACGGATACAGCATACGATGCACTGTACGCCGAGTTGCTTTCTTTAGAGCAAGAAACGGGCGTTGTCTTTGCACATTCTCCGACGCGACGTGTCGGTAGTGCTCCGATTTCGCATTTTGCACCACACACCCATCGGTCGCGATTGTGGAGCCTTGAGAAGGCGCAGTCTGTCGCACAACTGCGCGCATGGTACGACCGTGTGTGCAAAAAGCTGTCCCCCGAAACACCACCGCCTGCACTCACCGTAGAATATAAGTTTGACGGGCTATCCGTCTCAGTCACGTATGATCGTGGCACACTCGTGCACGCCGCGACGCGGGGAAACGGCATCGTCGGCGAACGTGTGCTTGAACAAGTGCGCACGATTGCGTCCATTCCCCAGACGATACCGGACCAGAGCCGCGTGCTGGAAATACAAGGCGAAGTGCTTATGTCGCTGTCTGCGCTTGCACAATACAATGCGGCCACAAATGCGCCACTGAAAAACGCACGCAACGCTGCCGCAGGAGCACTGCGCAACATCGATCCCACAGAAACCAAAAAAAAGAAGCTCGATGCGTTTTTTTATCATGTCGGGTTTGCACAACCTCCGTTGGGCTTGGAGACGCACAACGAAACGCTCGATTGGCTGCGCGGCATGCATTTGCCTGTTCACGATGTATGTATGCGGTGTGCGACGATCGACGATGCGATCGACTGCGTTCAACAGCTGGAAGCGCAGCGGCACGCACTCGACTACTTGATCGACGGCATCGTCGTCAAAGTGGCCCACCACGACGTACGCGCGCAGTTGGGGTACACCGACAAACATCCGCGCTGGGCGGTCGCATACAAATTTGTCGCATCCGAAGTAGAGACGACGTTGGTAGATGTCACGTGGAACGTAGGACGCACAGGTAAACTGACACCGCTGGCTACAGTGGCCCCTGTAGACATCGATGGTGTCACGGTCACACACTGTACGCTCAACAATTGGGACGACATCGTCCGCAAAAATGTCGTCCACGCACGCGGCACTGCTGTACGCATACGAAGGGCAAACGATGTCATTCCGGAAATGATCGGCCCGGTCGATGATTTCCCGCAAGGAGAGGCGATCGACCCCCCAACGCACTGCCCTGCTTGTGCAACACCGTTGTGCTGGCGTGGTGTACACGTGTACTGCCCCAATACAGCGCAGTGCACGCCACAAATTGTCGCCAAAATTGTCCACTTTGCGTCACGGGATGCAATGGACATTGAGACGCTCAGTGACCAGACCGCACAACAGCTCGTCTCCATCGGTGTACGCGATGCCGCAATGGTGTATGGATTGGAACGACAACAATTGCTTGCCTTGCCCCGATTTGGGGCGCGCAAAGCAGACAAGCTGCTTGATGCCATCCGTGCAAGCAAGCAGCGTCCGCTCGATGCATTGTTGGTTGCGCTCGGAATTCCACTCGTTGGCAAATCTACGGCACGCACGCTGGCAAACCATTTTCGCACCTTAGACGCGGTACGCACCGCTCCTCTGGATGCGCTCATTCCACTCCCAGATGTCGGGGAGACGGTCGCACAGAGCATTACAGACTTTTTTTCCACACCGATGCAGATCGATGTTCTTGACCGTTTGCTTGCATACGGTGTTCGTCCGACCGTCACAGAGACGGTTCAATCTGCGTTTACGGGAAAGACCGTCGTACTCACGGGTACGCTAACGACGATGTCGCGCGAGGAAGCGTCGCGTACATTGGTCGCTCGTGGTGCTGCGGTGTCTTCGAGCGTCAGTGCACGCACGGACTTTGTCATCGCTGGTGAACAGGCTGGAAGCAAACTCAAAAAAGCACAATCACTTGGCGTAACTGTGCTTAATGAGTCAGAGTGGCTCGCCATGATGCGTGAAGAAACCGTGTGATACCCATCCGTATTGCACACCTGTATTCATACGAATCCCCTATTGTTCCAGAAGGATGCCTTTTGCTTGATCGCAAAAGGCGTTTTTGTGAAACGGATCGATGTATTGCAATACGGATGAGAATCAATAGAAGATGCGTATTAGGCGACCCCAATCTTTGCAAGGACATCATCGAGCAACGAAAACCAATGCAACGCCATAATCGCATTGGCAAACAAAAATGTGAGCACGGTCACAGAGCAAAACGCAACGGCAAACATATTTTTTGCACGTATGGAGCGCACAAGCCCGTAAAGCGAAATCAATGTAAATGCGATCATAAATAAATCAAAACCATGAAAAGAGGATTCCATAGCCAACATCCTTTCGTGTTTTGTTACTGTATCGTACCATGCGGCGCATAGGGGTGGCAAGTACGCGCCAACGTCCGTGCGAGGTACTGGCCCGTGCTCGATGCCTCGACAGTGGCGATGTGTTCGGGCGTACCTGTCGCGACGATCGTTCCTCCGGATGCTCCTCCGTCTGGACCGACGTCGATGATCCAGTCGGCACATTTAATGACATCGAGCTGGTGCTCGATGACGAGGATCGATACGCCCCCATCGACGAGCTGTTGGAGCACGGTCAGCAAGCGCGCGATGTCGTGCGCATGCAAGCCTGTCGTCGGTTCGTCCATGACGATCAAGGTGTGCATCTGCCCACGTTTTGCAATGCGCGTGCGCTGGAGTTCTGCGGCAAGCTTTAGGCGTTGGGCTTCTCCGCCGGAGAGCGTCGTCGCGGACTGACCGAGCGTGATGTAGCCGAGTCCGACGTCGATAAGCGTATCGAGTACGCGGACGATGCGTTCGTTGTTTGTAAAAAATTCCCTCGCCGCCTCCACGGTCATATTGAGCACATCGGCAATCGTCTGTCCTTGCCAGAGCACTTCAAGCGTTTCGCGGTTGTAGCGCGATCCTTTGCACACTTCGCACGGGACGTATACGTCGGGCAAAAAATGCATCTCAATTTTAATAATGCCGTCCCCTTGGCACGCCTCGCACCGTCCACCTTTTGTATTAAAACTAAACCGTCCTTTTGTATACCCGCGTTGTCGTGCGATGTGCGCTTGGGCAAATTGATCGCGAATAAGGTCAAACACACCGGTGTACGTGACGGCATTGGAGCGTGGCGATCGTCCGATCGGTGTTTGGTCGATGACGAGGCATCGATCGATTTTCTCGTGGCCGGTTATTTTCTGCACGCGCACGTGCATGTCTGATCGCATCGACCAGTGTGCACTATGGAGCAACGATGTTACGAGCGAGCTTTTGCCACTTCCAGATACACCGGTGACGCACACAAACACACCGAGTGGCACCTCGACCGTGACGTGCTGTAGGTTGTTTGTTGAGACATCGCGCATCGTAATGACGCTTTTTGGCGTGCGGCGATGCTGTGGGACCGGGATCATCTTGCGGCCACTCAAATACGCGCCCGTCAGCGATTCGGGGTGTGCGGCGATCGCGTCTGGAGTGCCGGTAGCGACGATGTGTCCCCCGTGCACACCGGCACCAGGACCGAC